>JBCCTE010000274.1:0-5101 GCA_039198915.1 Cyanobacteria bacterium P01_D01_bin.73
ACCGTTGATCGCTGACCGCCATCTACCAAATCAGGGATCGCCAACATTAGAAACGGCACCAAACCCAATACCGTCACCACCCAAGCCGATCGCCGCGACCCTCGCCATAGTTGCCAAAAGCACCAGCCCCAAAGACCGCCGCAAATCACCACCAAGCCCCAACCCCAGCCCAGGTTCGTAAAATCCTGCACTGCCGCTACGTCAAAGAGTTGGTCATCGTAGAAACTTTGCAAGTCAAAAATTGGTAGGGTCCAGCCGATCGCCCACCGCCGCAGTAATCCGACGATGCCCAAATCGCGACCGATCCAGCCAATGCCGCGAAAGTAGACCAGGTAAGCCACTACCCACGGGACAAACACCGCCACTGCTCCCGCAATCGCTAGCCCAAATTTTCGAGCAACCGGCGATCGCCACCCCGCTAATGTCAGCACCATCACTCCGTGAGCAACAATGCCGTAGCCCATTAATAAGTGGGTATACAGTCCAATGGCGATCGCTCCGCCATAAATCCACCAGCCTCGACGAGTCCCATCCATGGCTCGCAGCAGTAACCCTGTTGTCACCACCAGCATCACCGCCAGCAGGCTATATTCCCGCGCTTCCTGGGCGTAGGCAATTTGGAAGGGGGACACTGCCGCGATCACCATAGTTACCGCTGCAATCCTGGGCGATCGCCAAAGCACCCACGCCAACCAGCCCATTGCAGGGATTAACGCCACGCCGAATATTGCCGCTGTCCCTCGAAGGGTGGCGATCGCAGAATCAAAAATCGACACCATCAACCGCGCTGCCAGATAGTAAACCGGCGGATGTTGCGGATTATCGGTGGCTAAAGATTTGATTGTTGCGCCTAGACCAGCCAGTGGATTCTGATCGTCAGGTGGACGTTGAAATTGCAGCAGATCGCTGAGGGGCATTATCTGCGCTGGGCGAGTCTCGGTAGCTGCAACGGTTTGTTCAAGCTGCTTAGTTAGCGCCGTTTTGCCATAGCCACCCACCCGCATAAAGCTGTGGACTTCATCGATCCAAACCACTTTGCCATCGAGATTGGTGAAACGCAGGGCAATGCCGATGACAATGACTAACCCTAAAGCGATCGCCCCTAATCTTTGCCAGCGATCGCCCCTGGTTACTAACGCCCATTGCCCCCGCAAAAACTCGTTCAAAATCCCTATCAATTGCTATCGCATAGCAACCATAGCCCAGTCTCGGTCATGCCGGAATCGTCAGGGCGAATCAGCAGAAAATGCAGCCCATTGCTAGATTGCTTCCGATTTTCAAAGGTGCGCCCCGCTTGCCCCACATCCTTATCTTCAAAGGTGGTCAAAATCCAGCGGTCCACCAGCTTCGCCTCCAGCAGCAGCCCATCGGGCATCCCGTTTTTATATTGCATCGCAGCCGGGGATTGACTCAACAGCCATTGAGCCAAAATCATCGCCGATCGCCCCGCATCAATAATCACTCCCGGCAGCGGGTGGTCACTGGGCAACCCAAAATTATCGGGATGCAATACGCTGGGCAGATTTTTGATGGGAATCGGGCGGGGCACTAACTGATCAATAAACCCACCCACGGGCAAACTAGCAAATCGCCACTGGTCGCCCCACAGATTATCGGGCAAAGGCATTGGCACCGGCTGCTCCAGCTCCAGGGCGTCGTAGGGCATCCGAGTGGTGGGATCCATAATCGGATTTTTGCTCTGGCGATCGCGCAGCCAGGTTTTCAACGCCAGCGTGTGCCGGGTTTGTTTTACAGGGATATTGAGGCGATCGCCCGCTAGCTTCAGAAGCTGCGCAGTAGCTGGACGAAAAGCACAAAGCTGTTGGGGCTTGGGGCTATCCTTTCCCGCCGCCGCTTCGATACGCCCCGCCAACCATTCCGCCCCCACCCGCGCCTGGGGACATAAATCGCGAAACACAAAAGACCGGGCGCGATCGCATAGCACTAGCTCCCACAACTTCGTGTCGTCATCGTCCGTTGAATCAGGACGTCGATAACAATCCACCTCCCACACCCGTCGAGGGTCAAGCTGCGGTTCAAACTGCGGATCCAGCATCACAACATCACCCCAACCAGCCGCCTTGTGTACAGTTACTTATATCTTCACACCTTTAACCCTCCACCTCCAAAATTGTCCCGCCGCTCTCCTTATCGCCAGTACAAATATGCGACAACGTAAATGAAGCTATTGAAAGCTACGAACTAAAGCTGTGGAGAGTGGTAATGGCTAAAGTACTGCGTCGGTTTAGTGGGGTGGCGATCGCCCTGACGTTGGCGGCTTGCGGCGGTGGCGGCATTGAATCGGGCAGCGCAGCCCCAGGCGTCAGCAATCAAGAACTAGCCGTCGTTGCTCCTGAAGCCGACTTAGACGCCGCTGCCCCCGCAGAGCCTAAGTCGGCCGAAGCCCCGGCTTCAAACGCACCAGATAAGCCGTCTGCCCCCAAGGCTCGCCGTCGCCAGCTAATCAAAACCGCTAATATTTCTGTGCGGGTAGACTCCGTCGATGAGGCGGTGAACAGTTTGCGGGGACTCGCCAAGAAATATAACGGCGATATCCTTAGCCTGAATGCCAACGAAAATGGCGATCGCCCCTCCGCCAACGTACAGCTCAGCATTCCTCAAAACACCCTCGAAGCAGCGCTAGAAGACGCGGCTCAATTGGGACAGGTGGACAATCGCAATGTTTCTGCCAACGACGTCACCAACCAAATTGTGGACGCCGATGCCCGCCTGCGAAACCTGCGCCGCACTGAGCAGCAATATCTCAAAATCATGGAACGAGCCGGAGCGATCAAGGACGTGCTGGCAGTCACCGAACAGCTCAACCGCACTCGCCAGGAAATTGAACAAATCGACGCCCAGCTTAAATCCCTGCGGGAACAGGTTGCCTACTCTACGTTGACCATTAACGTGCAACAAAAACAGGCGGCGATCGCCCTAGACAACCCCCTCGGTCAGCAACTCGGCGATAGCTGGCAAAGCGCCACCCGCTCCATGGGAGATCTAACTGTCGGCTTGCTCAAGATCATCCTCTGGCTGTTAGCCTACACCCCCTACTGGCTACTGCTAATTGGTCTCGGCTGGGGTGTTCAAAAGCTACTAAAGCGCCAAGGTAACAGCGGACAAGAAAGCCAGGGGAGCAGTTAAACCGAGCGAAATCGCAGGCGATCACCTCACCACCAAGATCGCCAATAGCTCTGAAATCCATAAAATCGCTCAAGCTAATGTGAAGTTGCAATAAAGTGACCCCATGGTGTTTAAAGAGTTGATGAATCCTCCGGTTTTACCCTGGCGCCTGTGACTCTCCCCAGATATCTTTAATGCACGGGATTTAAAGTCGCTTTGAACAGCATTAGCCAAAGCGGTTCCCACAATCACCACACGCTGCTTTGGACTTAGAACTAAACCGTTATGAAGTTATCTAGATTTATTACCGCTGGGGCGATCGCCAGCCTTTCTGCATCAGTCATAGGCATCGCAGCTAATCCAGCAAATGCCTTGACCCTAGAGTCAACTGGCTTGGTCAAAGACGCTCACTCTGACAGCTACCACAACGCCAATCACAACCACGCATTCTGGCTACCCGGTCTAGCAGGCGGCAGCGACTTCATCTTCGAAGGTGGCAGCGGTACCTACAACAGCTACACCAACGGCTACTTCAACTTCACCGGTACGGTCGTTTCTGAGCATGATGCCAACAAGAAGTGGGACGTTGATATCTGGTTCCAAGACAGCCAGTTCAACGGTGTTGCAGGCAAGGCAAAGGACAAGCTCGAGTTGAGCAGCAGTGCCTACGAATGGAATGGCGGTCCTGTCGACCCCACCACTTGGCAGCACTTGGACCTGATGGGCTTTGAGGATGGTTGCACAGGCAACTATTGCTCCAGCATTACTGGTGCTGGTTCATTCGATGGCTTGGATCTGAGCCTGACACAGCGTCCTGGCGATGGGACTTACACGTTCCAGAAAGGCATAGGCGCCAACGGCAAAAATGTTAACGATGGTTTCTCCGGCTGGTTTGAATGGGAGCTAGATGGCACGATAGACGCGCTAAACAGTTACCACAATAGTTACGGCTCTTACTACATTGAGTACGATGGCTACGCTGATTACCGTCTAAGAGACGGCTATCTCCAGAAGTGGGATTATGACAATGGCGGTGGTTGGGTTACCGACAAGAAATGGCATGACCCTAACCAGGCGGATGGATATGTCAAATATGCTAAGACGAAAGGCATCGGTGACATTAATGTCGATCTAGAGAGCACTCCTATTCCGCCCCCGCCCCCGCCGCCGGTTGCTGTTCCTGAACCCACCGCGCTGCTCGGCTTGGCTGCTGTAGGGTTTGCATGGCGCAAGCGTAAGCAGAACGGGAATGAACAGCTAGAGGGCGTTGCAATTAGTTAATTGCGTTTGCTGAGGTCCTGGGATTAGCTGGTACTAAGAAGAGTGGCTGGAAAGGAGCGTCTTGAGGGCTCTCCTTTTTGGTGGACATTTTGTTGGCCATCCACCTGGTAATCCAATCGGCAATTGAAATTGCGTGGGAATTTTGATGGGTAGTATTGGTGATATTTCGCTGAGATTGGTGGTGGGCGATCGCCTGCGCCCTTCGGTAATCTCCCCAACACGACTGAGCAAAGTACGGTATTGTTAGCCCGTCAGCGTTTCCTTGTGGCGCAAATCCATCTGGTAAAATTTTGAGGATTTTGGGCGGACGAACCTATGGAATCAGTCGGGGAAAAAATTGCATTAGATGCCATGGGCGGCGATCATGCACCCGAAGCGATTGTTGCCGGTGCGGTTAAGGCCTGCGAGGAGTTAGGAGTTTCTGTGCAGCTAGTGGGCGATCGCCAGGCAATTCAAAAGTGCCTCGACACCAATGGCTCCCATCCCAACATTGAAATTATTGACGCCCCCGACATCATCGATATGCACGAAGACCCGGTGAAAGGTCTTCGCCGCAAGCCCAAGGCATCCATCAGCGTCACGATGAAGCAGGTGCGTAAAGGCTTTGCCGACGCAGCAGTTTCGGCGGGACATTCCGGTGCGGCAATGGCGGCAGGTTTGTTGCGATTGGGAAGGATTCCAGGAATTGATCGAC
>JBCCTE010000275.1:0-5096 GCA_039198915.1 Cyanobacteria bacterium P01_D01_bin.73
ATGGCCAGGATTGAAACCAAAACTCAGCCCATGACCATCAACATGGGCCCGCAACACCCCTCAATGCATGGGGTATTGCGACTAATCGTCACACTCGATGGAGAAAACGTCCTCGACTGTGAACCGGTTATTGGCTACCTGCACCGGGGGATGGAAAAAATCGCTGAAAGCCGCACCAACGTCATGTTTGTGCCCTACGTCAGCCGATGGGACTACGCCGCCGGAATGTTTAACGAAGCCATCACGGTAAACGCTCCTGAAAAGCTCGCCGGCATCAAAGTCCCCCGCCGCGCCAGCTACATCCGCATGATTATGCTGGAGCTGAACCGCATTGCGAACCACCTGCTGTGGCTTGGCCCCTTCCTGGCAGACGTCGGTGCCCAAACCCCCTTCTTCTATATTTTCCGTGAGCGGGAAATGATTTATGACTTGTGGGAAGCTGCAACGGGTTCTCGCCTGATTAACAATAACTATTTCCGTATGGGAGGCGTTGCTGCAGACCTGCCCTACGGTTGGGTGGACAAGTGCGAAGACTTCTGCGACCATTTCGACCCCAAAGTTGACGAGTACGAAAAGCTCATCACCAACAACCCCATTTTCCGCCGCCGTGTTGAGGGCGTTGGCACCATTAGCCGCGAGGAAGCGATTAACTGGGGCTTGTCCGGTCCGATGCTGCGGGGCTCCGGCGTCAATTGGGATTTGCGCAAGGTTGATAAGTACGAGTGCTACGACGAGCTGGATTGGGATGTGCACTGGGAGACTGGCGGCGATTGCCTGGCGCGGTATCTGGTGCGGGTTCGGGAAATGCGTGAGTCTAACAAGATGATTCGCCAGTGTCTGAAGCAGATGCCTGGCGGTCCCTACGAGAATTTGGAAGCGAAGCGAATTGCTGCGGGTCCGAAGTCTGAGTGGAACGAGTTTGACTACCAGTTCATCGGTAAGAAGTTAGCACCGACCTTCAAGATTCCTGATGGTGAGCACTACGTCCGTTTGGAAAGCGGTAAGGGCGAGCTGGGAATTTACTTGGTGGGCAACAACAATGTATTCCCCTGGCGCTGGAAGATTCGCGCCCCGGACTTCTGCAACTTGCAGATTCTGCCTCAGCTTTTGAAGGGCGTTAAGGTTGCCGATATTATGGCGATTTTGGGCAGTATCGACGTCATTATGGGGTCGGTCGACCGGTAAGGACGCTTTCCGCTCTGCCTGGAGCATTTGCAATAGACAAAGCCCCTGAAAGAACTTCAGGGGCTTTGTTGTGTTGATTTTCCGTTGGTTAACGCGATCGCAAATTTCGGAGTCTTCGGTGGGCCACTACGCGGATTTCACTAGCTTCAGATCCGATATTTCCTGCATAAAAAGTAGGGCTTTCTTAACCAATTCTGGCCCCGCTTTTTCCGGTGAACCTGTATCAAAAGGAGGGGCAGGATCATACTCCAGTAACAGTTGAACAATTTTGGCGGTTTCTTCTCCGTAAAGGGTCTTTGTCACCGTCAGACCAAAGTCAATGCCGGCGGTGACGCCTCCTCCTGTGATGCGATTTCGATCAATCACCACTCGCTCGCAGCCTAATTCGACCCCCTCATATGCCTTCAATTGTTTCTGCATTCCCCAGTGGATGGCGGCACGATATCCTTGGAGCAGCCCTGCTTTTGCCAGAAACTGTGATCCGCCACACACAGAGGTGATGAACTGTGCCGTTTTGCCCTGGGTGCGGAAAAATTCGATCACCTCATCATCATCCACTACGGCCTGTTGTCCTAAGCCGCCGCCCACACAAATCACATCCAGAGACGGGCAATTCTCAAAGGTGGTGTCTGGCAAAATTGCCATTTCGTCATCACAAACAATGGGATCTAGCGTTTTCCAAATACGGTGCAGTTCAACACCGGGAAGGGCGCTAAAAACTTGCTGGGGACCAACCATATCCAGCGCGGTCATGCCCGGATAGAACACTAAGCCGATGATGTACTTTTTCGGGGTATCCATTCACTTCTCTCCTGCGGCGATCGCCACTGTATCTATCCCTATACTTAGAAAAAAAAGCCTCTGCGCCTAGTCCTCGTTCGGGTACTCTTTTCTTCGCTATGACGATTCCCCTACAGCTCCTATTTGAAGAAATTCACCAGTTTAAGGACGAGGCTGGCCTGCGATCGCACGTTGCACCGAAAATTGGCGAATATTTTGCGGCTAAGCGATCTGGCCTCTTTTTTTTCGACCAATTGCCGACTGAACGCCGCTTGCAAAGGGTAGTCAAAATTGCCCTTTCTCTTAAGCACAATCCTTTAGCCCGTTACTTGGTGGAACGTCACGCTCCCGTCCATGAGGGATTGGTGACCACACCGAAGGCGTGGAGATTAATCTGCCCCCGTGCGGATCACTGGCATGTGATGACAGGACCGATTGTTGACGGCGGTCAACTAGTGGGGGCGGTAGGTTGTACGCGAGAAAAATCGATGCCCGCCTTTGATGATCAGGACCTAGCGGATCTCGGGGCAATTTGTTTACATTTGTCGAGCTGGACAGCGACAGTGCGACTGGCACGACGGATCACCCGCCCATCGCTGATGACATTAAGCAGCGATCGTCTAACACCCCGTGAATTGCAAATTGCCAGTTTGGTTGCATCAGGACTTACCAACGCGGCGATCGGACAAGAGCTGTGGATCACTGAAAATTCTGTCAAACAAGCCTTGAAACGCATGTTCCGTAAGCTGGAGGTTTCGTCTCGTGCGGAAATGGTTGCCCAACTAGCTACGGCACAACTCGCAAAGACCGTACAACCTGCAAAGAATACTTCTTCAACGCAGAACTTGATCGGTGAGAGAAGTACGATCACTGAAGCTGATTTACCTGGTCGGCGGTAAGGCTGAGACTTTGAACCAGGTGAAATCCGTCCTTTTGTCCGCGGGAGCTGCGGCTGTTCACCACGTTGGAGAAATGGGACAAGGAATGGCGATGAAGCCTGCTGTTAATGCCCTGTTCGGAGTTCAGGTGGCTGCTTTGGCAGAAATTCTGGGCTTTTTGTCCCGGTCTGAAATCTCCCTAGAGCGAGCAATGGCTTGTCTTGGAGAATTGCCGGTAATCAGCGCTGCGGCTAAGGGCGCGGAGATCTTGATGGTCAACGAAAACTATGCTCCGATGTTTCCCATCGATTTGGTCGGTAAGGACTTGAACTACGTTCTGCAAACTGCTCAGGCTGTTAATGCTTCAGTTCCGGTGGCGGACGCTGTTCGTAATATTTATCAGCGGGCGATCGCTCAAGGACATGGCGACAAAAACATCACGGGAGTGGCCGAACTGTTCAACTAGGTGCTGTTTTTTATCTGCCAGAAAAAGCCTTAACTAAGCAATGCTTTAGGATTGGGCAGAATGGATTGAACAAAATACAGTGCTAACACTTGAAAAGTTTAGAGGGTGTGTCATTGGGCAGTGTGTTGGGGACACGCTGGGGATGCCCGTTGAGAAGCAGACGTTATCTGCCTGTACGAAATATGCTGCCCAGCTACAACTAGGCAACTTGGACGCGTGGCGTAATCCAAACTTTGCTTTTGGACAGTACACAGACGACTCTCAGCTACTGCGGGAAATGCTGATTAGCTTTGTGGCTTGCGAAGGGCTTAGCCCCGATGACTATGGACGCCGTATCGGGAGACTCTATGCCAACGATACGATAGTCGGTTCTAGTCGAGCTGGAAGAGAAGTTGCCGAGAGAATCAATGGGGGAACGCCGTGGAAAGAATCAGGAACACCAGCGCCCTACGCCAGTAACGGCAGCTCTATGCGGGCGGCTCCCATTGGTTTGTTTTTTGGCAAGGACCCTGAAAAATCAACTCAAGCAGCCTGCGATCAGGGATACATTACCCATCAAGATCCTCGTGCCTCTGCTGGTGCGGTGGCGATCGCCGGTGCAGTGGCAATTGCAATTCAGAGTCAGGAGATTGCCCCAGTTCGATTTCTTGAGGAGCTGAAACCGTTAGTGCAAAAGGTTGACGGCTCTTTCGGAGAGGCTTTAGAGCAGTTATCAAACGTCATTGATTTGCCCCTAGACGCCGCCCGCGAGAAGATTGCCCGTATGGGGAATCCACCGCCGCGATATGAATCTTGGGAAGGCATCTCGCCTTGGGTAATTCCCAGCGTTTTGTGGAGCCTGTATTCATTTCTTCAGTCTCCCCGCGACTATTGGAAAACCATTTGCACGGCGATCGCCGGTGGTGGCGACACTGATACAACCGCTGCTATGGCAGGGGCGATAAGTGGTGCTTTTCTTGGATTAGATGCGGTGCCCACAGAGGTCTCCCATCAATTAACTGATCAAGGGAAATGGGGGCATCAGCAGCTACTAGCCCTGGCAGATTTGGGATTCCACGTAGCCAGCAACAACGGATTTTCCTAGGCTACCTACCTTTGAGAAGCTACAGAACTCTTTTGCCATCGGCGACGACGCTGCCGTCGGGGTAGAAGGTGATAGTTCCTTCCGTTGCTTTTTTACGACTGGCGATCGCCTCTTCCTCCCTACCTAGGGCAGCTAAAGCATCACCTCGCTTTTGCCATGCATTGTAAAGATCTGGCTTCAACTCAAGCGCCTTGTCATAGTTACTGATTGCCGCCTCGTAATCTCCTGACTTCTGTAGAGCAATGCCCTTTTGATACCAGGTCAAGTAATAGGCTGGTTTGAGCGAAATGAGGTAGTCATAAATGGAGATCGCCGCGTCATACCTCTCAAGTTTTTCCAACAAAAGCGCTTTCTTGTATCGAGCCTCGTTATCATTTGGTGCAAATTCCAGCGTTTTCTCGTAGCTGGCGATCGCCTCTTCATTTCGCTCTAGTTTCTGTAGAACAATGCCTCGGTTATGCCATGTTGATGCGCTGCTCGGGTCGCACTCCGTAGCTTTGTCATAGCTGGCGAGTGCTTCTTCTTGCCGACCCAAGTTTGATAGATTGTGCGCTCGATTGTGCCAAGCGTAATTATTCTCTGGCTTCAGCTCAATAATCCTGTCATAGCAGGCGATCGCTTCCTGATTCCTCTCCAGATCCCGGAGAACGATGCCCTTGTTATTCAGTGCCTCAGTATTCTCCGGATCGAAAGATAGTGTCTC
>JBCCTE010000276.1:0-5093 GCA_039198915.1 Cyanobacteria bacterium P01_D01_bin.73
GGGCAACACGAGTATTTATCCTTGGTGCGATCGCCGTCACCGAAAGAAGCTGATGGAAATAACCAAAAAGAATTGATTTTTATCGTAAAAAATTGCCGATGCGATCGCTAAAAAACAGCTATTAATTCACAGAAAAATCCCAATTTCTATCACCGTCAACACCCTTGAAATTGGCGATATTAAATACATCAAGCAACACATCACACACCGTGAATTTGAAGCAGTAAACGCCCTTTCTAACAACAGAAATTGTTTACCGCATCGATTCCCAACTACTCACCGCTCGTTCTTTCTGCGCCCGTCGCGCCCGTCGATTTATGACAACTTTCACTCAGCTCACCGGCACCGACAATCCCCTCAACGCCGTCGATGTCACCCCCGAGCAATGGCTATTTTCCTATGATGTAGCCGCGATCGCCTTTGGAGATGTAGACAGCGATGGCGACGCCGATGCCATTATTGGCGATGGCTTTGACAACTTGCTGTATTACCAAAATGACGGCAGCGGCAACTTCACCCTGCTTGCCGACACCGCCAGCCCCCTCAGCAATATCACCGACAGCGGCACCGACGTACGCGTCAACCCCTTCTTGGTAGACCTCAATGGCAATGGCATCCTCGATCTAGTGCTCGGTTGGGGAGATGGCACCATCGAGTACTACACCAACGATGGCAGCGGCAACTTTACCCAGCAAACCGGCAGTAATAATCCCTTCAGCAATCTGACCGGCACATCTTTCTTTGCCCCAACTTTTGTTGATTTTGATGCAGATGGCGACCTAGATTTAGTGGCTGGAAACTTCCTGGGTACCCTGCAATATTTCGAAAACGACGGCAGCAATAACTTCACCGAACAAACCGGCACCGCTAACCCCTTTGACGGAATTGATGCAGGCAGCGCCAGCTATCCAGCTTTTGCCGACCTAGATGGCGATGGCGATGTGGATTTATTTGTAGCCGCCGCTGATGACACTATCCACTACTACGAAAACGACGGCAGCAATAGCTTCACCGAACAAACGGGCACCGCCAATCCCTTTAACGATGCCAACGCCGCCGCCAATATCAATACCCTGGCTTTCACCGATATTGACGGGGATGGAGATTTGGATGCCTTTGTGGGCACTAACACCGGCACCGTTGATTTTTATCGCAACGACGCCCCAATCGTTCAACAGGGCAGCAACAGTGCAGATCTTTTGGCTGGAACTAACGGTGCCGACAGTTTACGGGGCTACAGCGGCGACGATGACCTTTATGGCAACGGCGGCAACGATATCTTGATTGGCAATGCCGGTAAGGATTTGCTGATTGGTGCCAATGGAAATGATTATCTGCAAGCAGGCAAGGGTAGAGACACCTTGGCGGGGGGCAGCGGTGACGACACCCTTATTGGCGGCAACGGTGACGATATTTTGTTGGGGGGCAATGGAGCCGACGTCCTAACTGGTGGTTCTGGATCTGATACGTTCACTGGCGGCAATGGTGCTGACGAGTTTGTGTTGCAAACTGATGCCGGGGTTGATGTGATTACCGATTTCTCCAGCGCCCAGGATTCGCTGGCGATTTTGGATAGTAATGGCGTTGCGGTGGTTTTTAATTCCATTACCCAAACGGTGAGCAACAGTGATTTAACCCTGTCCTACAACGGCACTGATTTCGCTGTACTGCAAGGAATTTCTTCTACGATTTAGGGCTTGTAGATAAGCTGAAACCCATTGTTTTGACTGGTGTGTCCCCATTTCCTTCAGGAGGTTGGGGGCATTTTTTTGCTGAGGTTGCGATCGCCGTCACCATCTCCACTGACCCGAGCAACCGGAAAGACTGACTCCAGCAGGCAAATAATGCAGCGACGATCGCCCGGAATTTCCTGAAAGTTCACAGTCCCCTCAGATTATCGTCACTGTGGCGATCGCGAGATCCCGAGATACTAAATACATCGAAGCAAGCGAGTCGAACCCAGCCACGGGATTCACCGCAAGCTTCCAGAGCGCCATCAAACCGCGCTCGCTCCTCGATTGATTGCATCACTTCCCATCTACTCCTTGGTCCATTACAGACCGCGCTCACTCCGTTTACTTCGTATCACTCGCTCCTGAACTGCATCGCAGCTCTCCCCTCTACTCTTATTTCGTTTTCTGTTTTAGTTCCGTTTTCCGTTCTAGACCGCGCTTACTCCTCGATTCCGTGACCGTTTTCGTTCCCACTCATCTCCAACTGCATTCCATCGCAGACTTCCCCCTACTCTTCCTTTAGCTTTAGACCGTTCCCCTTCTACCCTTGCTCGCATCAAATTTTCCCGCTGTATCACTCCCCTTTTACTCTTCGGCGAAGATCATCCATCGCCCCATGCCAAGCTTCACTGCGACCGCCATCATCCCAAATCGCAGGCAGCTCAGAATCGTCACCTAATATTCGAGCGATCGCCTCATCCGCCGCCGTTTTTAACTCCTCTGGAATTGTGATCGGATTCGCTTCTACCCACCGATCCAGCTCCTCAGAATAACCATTACGCAGTCCCCATTTTCCCTGGGCTCTGGCAATAACCTCACACGCAGCTAGACACTGACAAGCCTCACGACTATCGAGGTATCCGTCAGTGTCTATTACTGTTTGAATCGCCTCACGAACTGCTGCTAAACCTGGATTTTCGAGGAACGAATAGGTCCAGTCGCATGCCATATCATCCCCAAAAGTATCCTCTGCCCAAGCGCCCATGCTTTGCGTCCCCTTGTCTCAACCACGTTTGATATTCAGAGTAGCAATGCTATTGGTCTGAGGCTTGAGGACTGTATCGTATATCGCTTTACTGTGGTGTCGCGATCGCCAATCGCCTTCAAAAATTCTGTCCAAAATTCTGTCCAAAGTAAAAACGGCTGGCTCGAGTCGTTTCCGTAGAAACTTTCAAACCAACCGCGCTCGCTCCGTCGATGTATTTAGTATCTCAATGGGCAATTTGCGATCGCGTACGGCTTACGTATACGTTTCAAAAATATTTGTATAACTTTGGCGTCTACGTTGGAGAACTGGATTTGCCGCTAGCCCACGACTCCTTCCGTCACCGCTTCCGACTCTTGCTGCTCAGCTTCTTCCGCCGATCGCCGTGCCTTAAAAGCTCGCCCCCACGCCTGCATGGACAGCAAAACCGGTTCGAGTGATCGCCCAAATTCCGTCAACTCGTATTCCACCCTCGGCGGCACCTCAGCATAAACATGCCGCGCCACTACCCCGTCTGCTTCTAGTTCCCGAAGCTGTAGCGTAATCATCCGCTCCGTTGCATTGGGGGTTAGCTTTCGCAATTCGCCAAAACGCTTTTTGCCTTGCAGCAAATGGCACACCAAAATCGGTTTCCAGCGTCCGCCAATAACGCTAAGGGTTGCTTCCACATCACACCCAGTTTTCCAGTTATATTTTCGCGCCATGGTTGGTTACAGGTTGATCACAGGTGGGTCACAAAACGTTCAACGATGTTCATTACTTACAAAAATGTAGGTACTTGTCGGTATTAATGCAACCAATTTAAATAGAAGTGTAGGACAGGATGAAATCGCGAGGGGCCCCAACTCTTGACTCCTAATTCCAATCGAAGCAACAATTGAATCTAGGAGATACCCCGTGAAAGATACCTTCACTACCTTTAATGTCAAAGTCGAAGATGCGATCGCCTGGGTCACGTTTGATTATCCACCGGTCAATATTCAAGGCTTGCCCATGTTGGCGGACCTAAATATGTTGGCTCAGCGCCTGGAAGCGTACCGCGATATCAAGGTCGTGGTATTCCAATCCGCTAATCCCGAGATTTTCGTGGCCCATGCGGACACGGATTTTCTTAAGGAAATGTCCACCACTGCCGTATCCCGCGATGAAACGAAGCTGCTGGATTTACAGGTGGTGCTAGAGCGTATTAGCCAGCTACCCCAGGCAACGATCGCCAAAATTGAAGGCTTTGCCCGCGGTGGTGGTCACGAATTTGCCCTGGCGTGCGATATGCGGTTTGCAGCTCGCGGCAAGGCGAAGTTTATGCAGATGGAAGTGGGGATGGGGATTTTGCCCTGTGGTGGCGGCGCATCACGGATGGCTCGACAAACCGGCTTGGGCAAGGCGCTAGAGATCATCCTGGGAGCGCAGGATTTTGACGCTGATCAAGCGGAAGCCTACGGCACGGTCAATAAGGCGCTGGATCCCGATGAGATTGGTCCTTATGTTGAGGCCCTGGCGAAGCGCATTGCCCTATGGCCGTCGGAGTCCATCGAAGCCTGCAAGCGATCCGTTTATGCATCCATTGACTTGCCCATTCAAGAGGCGCTGAAGGAAGAAGCTTATTGGCTATACCAAGCCACCAGCAAAACTCCTGCAATCAAGCGCTTTGCCTGGGCTGACGAGCAGGAAGCGCAATTCGATATGGACAATCAGCGTGCCTGGGAACAGCTTGTGGTTAATGTCCAGGAGGTTCAGTAATGGGCGCTGAAATTAGCACCGAGGCTAATAAAACTCTTGTGGCTGACTTTTTCCAGCACTTGTCTGAGGGTAATGCTGACGGTGCTCTGGCGCTATTGGATGACTCTGCATCTTGGCATGCAATGGGGCGCGAAGGCGGTCTGCCCATGTCCGGGGTGATGGATAAACAAGGCATTGGTGAATTAATCGCCACCGTCAGCAATGCTTTTCCAGAAAAGCTGAAGCTAACACCCACAGGCTGGACCGCTGAGGGCGATCGCGTCGCTGTGGAAATGGAATCCTACGGCGAAATGGATAACCGTCGGATTTACAACAACGCCTACCATTTCCTGATCATTGTCTCAGGCAGAAAAATCCAAGCACTGCGCGAATACCTGGACACACAGCACGTCAAGCAAATTTTCATTGATCCCTGATTGATGCCTAAGCCTAAGGTTTCACCAGGCATCGTCAATTATGTCCGCATTGTCCGGGGCTCTACCTTTGCTCCGGATTCGTATAGGAGCTGAATCTAACCATGCTCAAATATGCCGAAAATCATACCGAGAATGTGAAATTCCAGACCTTGAATAAAGGGTACAACTCGGTGTTTAAACCCAATTGCCTCACCGTCGGGCTAGTGGTTCCCATCGAAA
>JBCCTE010000277.1:0-5088 GCA_039198915.1 Cyanobacteria bacterium P01_D01_bin.73
CCATGGGTAACCTGGATGCGGTAATTGCCACGATTCGTAATGCGGCGGATACTCCAACGGCGAAGGCAGAGCTGGTGGAAACCTATGGGCTGTCGGAAGTGCAGGCAGACGCAATTTTGCAGATGCAGCTGCGGCGGCTGACGGCGCTGGAAACGGACAAGATTGAGACGGAGCACCAGGCGCTCCAGGAAAAAATTCTAGATCTGCGGGATATTTTGGCGCGCCGAGAGCGGGTGCTGACCATCATCAAGGATGAAATTGCGGCGCTGAAGGAGCGTCATGCCAACCCGCGTCGGACGGTGATTGAGCGCAATAGTGGCGACCTGGATGATATTGACCTGATTGCCAATGAGCGATCGACTCTGGTGATTACAGATCAGGGCTATATCAAGCGGATGCCGGTGAGTAATTTTGAAACTCAGAATCGGGCGACGCGGGGTAAGGCGGGGGCGAAGATGAAGGAGGATGACGAAATCCAGCATTTCCTCACCTGCTGCGACCACGATACGGTGCTATTTTTCAGCGAGCGTGGCGTGGTGTATTCCCTGAGGGCGTACCAGATTCCAGAGTCGTCTCGGGTGGCGCGAGGGACGCCGCTGGTGCAGCTATTGCCCATTGGCCATGACGAGAAAATTACGTCGATTCAGGGCGTGTCGGAGTTTACCGATGATGAGTATCTGGTGATGCTGACTGAGGGGGGCTACATCAAGAAGACGGCGCTGTCTGCCTTTGCCAATATTCGCGCCAACGGATTGATTGCCATTTCCCTGAACGATGGCGATGAGCTGCGGTGGGTGCGGCTGGCTCAGGAGACGGATTCGATTTTGATTGGTTCGCAGTCGGGGATGGCAATCCATTTCCGCGCCGATCGCACCCAGTTACGCCCCTTAGGAAGAACGGCGCGCGGCGTGAAGGCGATGAATTTAAAGAAGGCCGATCAGCTGGTGGGGATTGATATTCTGCCGGCGGCGATCGCTGATGCGGTGGCGTCCAGCGGAGACGACGATGCCGATGACGCCGACGAGGAAGTCATTGCTGACACCGCTGCTGAAGATGGCACTGAATCTACCGCAGATGAGGCGGTGGCTGAAGGCGATGCGGAAGATGCTGGAGAGCCCCGAATCCTGGTGGTAACGTCCCAGGGCTACGGTAAGCGGATTCCGGTGGAGCAGTTTAAGCTCTATAACCGCGCCACCAAGGGCAAAATCGCTACTAAGTTTAAGTCCGGCCAGGATGATTCGTTGGCGGGAATTTTGGTGGTTCACGACACTGACGAGATTATGCTGGTGACCAGTCGCGGCATTATAATCCGCCAGGCGGTTAGCGCCATCCCGGTTCAATCCCGTGGGGCAACTGGCGTGCGGCTACAGCGATTGGATAAGTCTGATGCGATCGCCGCTGTTGCCGTGGTGCCTCCCGAAGAAACCGAGGTTTTGGATGAACTGGAGGACGCGGAAGAAGCTGCTGAGTAATGCTTAGCGAGGGCGGGAGGTGATTCGCGATCGCCGGTTGAGGTTCAATGTTCGCGATAGCACTAAAATTCCCGCCACCGTAAATCCGCTTTTTTCTAGGAAGCGGGCAAGAGTTTGGGTGGTCGTGCCGGTGGTGTAAATATCGTCGACCAGCACAATGGGAATATCGCGATCGCCGGGTTTCAACTTTTTTAGATCGGGACCGATGTCAAAGGCATTGGCGAGGTTGGCACGCCGTTCCGCCGGGGATAACTGGAACTGGGCGCGGGTGGCTTTCGTTCGCACCAGTCCTTCTGATAGGCAACGGTATCCCGTTTTCCGACTGAGGCATCGGGCTAGGCTTTCCGCTTGGTTGAAGCCGCGCTTTTCTAGGCGATCGCGGTGGATGGGCACCGGCACCAGCAGCACGGTTTCGGGACGATTGGGCACAGCGTCCCAGGCTTCCAGCATGCGATCGCTCAGCCACGGTGCCAGAGATTCCGCCGGTCCATACTTCAAAGCATGGATGGTTTTTCGCAGATGACCACCGTAGATATTCCAAAACCAAACCGGTGATCCTAGAGCCTGACGATGAAGGGGCGATCGCCGTGCGGTCGGTTCCTGCGCCGGATGCCGAGGGGGAATAATGATTGGCGAAGTTGCGCCAGCACACTGATCCTGCAACAAAGTACGCTCCAGATGCTGATCGTCATACTCCAGCATCAAATGATTGCGGCAGTTTGGGCAGGGCACCGCGCAGGTCTCCTCGCCGCAAATAGGGCACGGGCGGCGAAATACCAGCGCCAGCAACTCCTCGGTGATCGCCCCTATGCCGGCCCGGAGCGATCGCCACAGATTTCGCCAAAGCTGCTGTAGTCGGAATTTTGGCCCGGAGCTTCCCGCCATCGTGTTTCCTGAATTTCAGTTACTGCGCCGGATTGTTGGGAATCGCTCTGTGGTTTAACTCAGTAGTTCGACCTAGCAATTTAACCGGGCGTTTCGGCTGGGCGTTTCGATTGGACGCTCTAACTAGATATCCCAATTTGACCCCCACCCCTAGCAAATTGTTAAGTGAGTTTAGAGAAATTCCCCGACATTTGAACATAGCTAGAGGGGCAATGCAAGCTGAAACGCCCTTGGGGCAATGGATCGTCACTACATGATTAAGTTTTCGTTGCCATTCAACAAAGAAGCCCCCACTTGTACTAGATGAAGTGGGGGTTAACGTAACGACCCAGGCTTCTACCCAGGGCTGATTTTCGTCGCTTTGAAGTCGCTAGGAGAAGAGAGTGGTGGGGGTTACGGTATTAGCCGCAAGGTTTTGCAAAGTCACGGAACCGCCAGTAAATTCCAGGCGAGTCGTAGTGGCGTCGAGGGCGCTGATTGTCACGCTTGCCGGCGTCAAACCACCCCCAAGGGCGATCGCGTCACTAGCCGGATCGAAGTCAGTAATCACATCGTTGCCCGAGCCTGGCATCACCACAAATTGATCCTGTCCTACACCGCCGATCAGCACGTCATCGCCCAGCTCGCCCATCAGGACGTCGTTACCTGTGCCGCCGGTTAAGGTGTCGTTGCCGCGTCCGCCCTGGAGCAGGTCGTCACCGCCACCGCCGTTTAGCTGGTCGTTGCCGGTGTTGCCAAACAGGTGATCGTTGCCCAGGTCGCCCCCCATCAAATCGTCGCCGCCATTCCCCAGGAGGCGATCATTGCCTTGACCACCGTTGAGGCGATCGCTTTGAACGCTGCCCAGAATGACGTCATTGCCGCCGTTGCCGTTAATGCTTAGGGAGCTGGATAGGCGACGACGATCTTCAAAGAAATCGCCGCCGTCACCTAATCCCAAGGGGGAAACGCCAGGTGATCGATCCACCGCTCCGGTAAGGCGTACGATATCGCCGCCGGCTCCGAGCTGTCCAAACACTGGTGTTTCTGAGTCGATTTCGAAGGCAAGACCGGTACGGCGACCGTCAAATAGGACCTGTCCCTGCCCGTCAAAATTACGCACGTTGAACCGACGGCGAATACCGGCATTGTCCGTCAGCCCCAGAGGCACTACCACGGTGACATCGCCGGTAAAGTCGTCTCCGTTGAGGTTTACTTCGGTGCGGGCTTCAAAGTCGTCGAAGTTTAGGGCGACGTCCTGATTGTTGTCGGGCAGGTTGAGTTCGAGGGTGCCGCTAAAGTTGCGGTTGCGAATAGAGACTTCGCGATCGCCCGAGCCCCCCAATCCTGAAAAGTCCAGAGCTAAGTTGCCGCGCTGGCTGGACAGAGGTCGTGGCAGGGCAAAGGATAGGTCGCCCTGGAACGCTGGTCCCGACAGAGCAACGTTGCCGACGGTGCTTTCTAGGTCAATGCGCAACCGGCGATCGCCATTGGTTTCCACCGGCAGGGTGACCTGAGTTTGCGGGGAAATGCTGGGGGCGATCGCGATCGTGGTTTCTGAGTCCGTTAGGGGCGCGACGCTGAAGGTATTGGTCGCAGGATTTTCAGAAACCTGGGGGCTAGGGAACTGCACCGGATTGCCCTGGGCGGTGAAATTAATCGTGCGTGTGGAAATGGCGTTATCGGCAAAATCCTCCAGCACATTGCCCCGCAGCTCCAGTCGATAGGTGCTGTTGGGATTCAGCGGCGGCACTGGATCCAAGGTCACCCGCCGCGTTGCCTCGTCGTAAACGCCATTGAAGGGCACGTTGGCGATGGGGCTGCCGGAGGAGTTAAACTCCGCCAGGGTAAACACCGGGGCGATCGCCGCATTAGTAAACGCTCGATTGTTATCGGCAATGCGAACGGGCTCGCTAAATTCAACGGTGAGATTGCTGTTGAGATCCGTCACCGTGCTGCCATCACCGGGGACGAAGTTCACCCGTGGCGGCGTGGCGTCTCCCGCCAGGGTCACAAAATCGCGAGTTACGGCGCTGGTTAGTTCGTTGGCTCCGTCGTCCTCAAGACGATTGCCGGCAATTTCCACCCGGTACGTCGTCGATGGATCCAGCGTTCCAGACGGCACCACCGAAATCGACTGCTGCCCGGTGTTATCAAAGGTCACCCGCTGAATCGGCACCGTGGCATTGTCGGAGACCCGCCGTAGCGAAACGAGGTCCGAGTTGGTTAGGTCCGTACCCAACGCTGACCCGTTGGTCTGGCGCAGGCGATCGCCAAAATTAACCGTCAAAGTGGCATTTTGCAGCGGCACATTTCCGGCGGGCGTCAGGGCAATATCCCCTGCCAAAATCGAGCGATTATCGATTTCCAGGTTGCGACTATTGCCCAAGTTGGTGGCGCTGGGCAAAGCCAGGTTGGCTGCCTCCGCTCCGGCATTAGCCAGCGTTGCACCGCCGGTCAGCGCCAGCGAGCTTACCGATAAATCCGCCACCGACTGGTCCGCCGAGCCGATGGGATAGTTCACCGTCAAGGTCGAACCGCTAGCATTCGCCGTCAGCCGAGCGATCGCCCCATTATTCAGTGTTGCCTCCAGCGCCCCACCGTTAGCCGTAAAATTCACCGACTGGTCAAAGGTAAAGGTCAGGCTCAGGGTGCTGTCCGCCGTGCGAGCGCTATAGGTGCCATTGCCCTCCACCGACGAAACCGATTGCAAGACCGGTGGTGTCAGGACGTGATTGTATTGCGATCGCAC
>JBCCTE010000278.1:0-5081 GCA_039198915.1 Cyanobacteria bacterium P01_D01_bin.73
CTCCTGCTTTTCATACTCCGCAAACTGCTTCTGGGGGCGGCGATAGTAAATTATCCGCGTCTTGCCCGGCTGAGAATACTCGCGATCAGGCGCAATCAACAGCGGGCGCACCATAATACCGTGCTTAAAAAATAGCTCTTTAAACAACCCAATCAGCGGCACAATGCGCGGATCTTCCGTGTAGGTTTTCTCCGTCCACGGTTGCCGCAGCTCAATCAATAGCCAATGATCCACCGCCGCCGCCGTACCAATGGGATCCTCACCACTATTTTTCGACACCTCCGAACAAAACCGGCATTCCGCCAACATTTCCTGGGTAGGTACGTCCTGAATCAACATGGCAGTTCACCAACGCTATACGGGTAGTTACGGGTAGTCAAAGAACAGACACAAGGTAGCAAAAGCCTACGGAATTTTCGCTTAACTTGCCTCAGTTCCTTTGAGTACATTTTTACCTGTTCAATCCTAGACTGCGAGGCTCGACAGTTGAACTTAAGCAGCCATCAACTGAGCTTGAAACGAAATATAGTATTTTTTAAAGCAATTTCTGTTGAGATAAGTCGCTATAGTGAAGTATCACCCCAATAGAGAGAAGCAAACTGTCAGCTAATAATTACCGTTTACTTAGCTAATTCGACAGAATGGCCACAACGCTTGCTCACAACTTGATTGAAGTGCTGAAAGCCTCTCAAACCTTGTCCAGCATGCTGGATTTGGAAGAGCTTTCAGTAAAAATAACGCAAATTTTCCTGGACCAACTTGGGGGCGATCGCTGCATCCTCGCCCTCACTGATTCGCATGGTCAATGGTCTGCGCGGGCGATCACTACACCGAAAGGCGCTCAATCTTGTTCGGTGTCCTTAGATAAGGAGCATCAAATCCCCATCAAGTTAATTGATTATGTCAACGCAGGGCACGCTAACAATGCCCAGGCGCATTCGATTCAGGATGGTCCCTGTTACCCCCTTTATCACCAAGGTCAATTGTTGGGGATTCTTTACTTAGAACATGGTGATCTATCGGACACAGCTTCGGACGATCGCCAGCAGGTGCTGGAGCTGCTTTGTGACCAGGGGGCGATCGCCCTACACAACGCCCAGCGATACGAGCAAGAAAAGGCACAGCGGCAAAGTTTGCAACGAGTTGTCGACGCGACCCAACTGTCCCGCTCCTGGTTTCAAGAGCTATTTCACGAAGCCGCTGACGCAATGATTGTGGTGGAAGACGGTCTATTTGTTGACTGTAATTCCGCCGCCGTTTCTATGTTCGGCTACTCCCGTAAACAGGACCTGCTTGGACTTAGTCCTACGGATCTTTCCCCTGAATATCAACCGGATGGACTATCATCTGCCGAGAAAGTTATCGCCCATACTGCCCACACTTTCGAACGGGGAAACCATCGGTTTGAGTGGGTACATCGGCGTCTTAACGGAGAAGAATTTTGGGTGGAAATCACCTTAAAGTTAATTTCCAATAACGAAAAAACTGCATTCTGCGTTATTTTGCGAGATATCGAGGTTCGTAAAAATGCAGAAGCGGCGTTGTTAGAAAGTGAAGCCTATCATCGCAATCTATTTGAGCACGCAGCGACGGGTCTACACTTTTGCAAAATCACTGGTGAACTAGTCTACGCAAACCCAGCCTACGCCAGAATTATTGGGCGATCGCCAGAGGAATTACCCGGTTTAAGCTATTGGGAAATAACCCCTAAAAAGTACGCCAGTGAAGAACAGAAGCAGCTGGAAAGTTTGCAAACCATTGGACGCTACGGTCCCTACGAAAAGGAATATATTCATAAGGATGGACGCTTAATCCCCGTCAGGCTTTCTGGGGTTTTAATTGAACGCAATGGCGAACAGTTTATTTGGTCCAGTATTGAAGACATCAGCGATCGCAAAGCCACAGAATTTGCTTCTAGAAAATATCTAGAAAGGCTGAGTTTCTTAATTAGAGAAACGCCGATCGCCATTATTGAATGGAATGCTGATTTCGAGGTGATTGGCTGGAACCCTACCGCAGAGAAAGTCTTCGGCTATACCGCGCTCGAGATGCTAGGACATAACGCCATTCAGATTGTGCCAGAGTCTGATCGGGCGATCGTGGCAGAAGTAATGGCATCGCTGATGGATCAAAGGGGTGGCCTTTATAGCCTTAATCAAAATACTCGTAAGGACGGTGAAGTGATTACCTGCGAGTGGATTAACACGCCACTTCGAGACGGTGAGGACAATGCTGTCGGTGTGTTTTCGATGGTGCAAGATGTCACTGAGCGTGAACGTAATAAAGCAGAAATTCTGCATAAATCTCAGGAGCTAGAGGATGCTCTCCAGGAACTCAAGCAGGCTCAGCTACAGCTTGTGCAAGGGGAAAAAATGGCGTCTTTAGGTAATCTGGTTGCCGGTATTGCCCACGAAATCAACAATCCAGTCGGTTTCCTCAACGGCAGTATTAGGAACACTGAGGACTATGTTCAAGACTTATCTGGTTATTTGGAAACCTACCAGCAGCAACAGCCTCCAATAGACTCAGTTCAAGAGTATGCAGAGGAGATTGATCTGGACTTTTTGATTCAGGATCTACCCAAGATGCTGAGTTCAATGCAGTCAGCAACGGACAGAATTAAAGGCATTAGTCGGAGCCTGTGCACATTTTCCCGTGCCGATACAGAAAATAAAATTAGTACTGATATTCATGAAGGGATAAACAGTACTCTACTGATTCTTAAATATCGCCTTAAAGCCAGTAATAAACGCCCTGCCATTGAGGTTTCGAAAAGCTATGGGGACTTGCCAGATATTGTCTGCTTTCCAGGGCAGCTTAATCAGGTATTTATGAATTTATTGGCAAATGCCATTGACGCCTGTGATGAAGCCAATAGAGATAAAAGCTTTGTTGAAATAGAGAACAATCCCAACTGTATTTTTATTAATACTCAGCGGATAGATGATGAGTGGGTAGAAATCCGTATTGAAGATAATGGCTGCGGAATGGAAGCGGCACAGCAAAAGCGAATCTTTGAGCAAGGATTTACTACTAAGGAAGTGGGTAAAGGTACGGGACTAGGGATGGCGATCGCCCAACAAATCATTGAGGAGAAACATGGGGGAACCATCACCTGTGCCTCGAAGCCCGGTCAAGGCAGCACCTTTAAAATCACTTTACCCGCCTAGGCTTGCATTTTTCGTGGCCGCGCCGCAACTCTTGTCTTTATCACTAAAGCAAGAAATAAAAATGTTGACTGGCATAAGGCTAGTCTTGACTTGATAGTTTCGGCATGGACTCTAGCTCCTCGTTAATCGATTTTCAGGGCAAATTTGAATATCACTAAAAGCATGCTGATCGCCTACTTTTAACTATCCCATTATTTTTCCCTTAAAAGAAAGCAATCGAAGCAGTCGCCCGATGTCACCTCTACCTTCAATATTCATCCGCCCTTGTCTAAAAAACGCGGGATTTTATTGCGAGTTCCTAACTTCTTTCTCAAATCTTTACGTGGTCGAAGATAGGACACGAGCGGAAATGGGAAACATAGGAAGTGCCCCTTATAACAACCTCGATACCGCGGGAAATCTAGCTGCTAGCCTCAAGAGCATCCCGCAAATGTAAATGCTTTTTTACAATTCTTAAATCGCTCCCTTTTAGGCTTTTTATTGCTTTATAAAAATGATTTTGACTCTGGCTGGTTACGAAGAGACTGATGTTTTATACGCGGGCACCCAAACCCTGGTCTATCGTGCCACATGTCTTAATGACAACCAGCCTGTCATTGTTAAGGTATTGCGGAACCCTCACCCTGAGCTGGACGAACTGGTGCAATTTCGCAATCAATATGCGATTGCAAGTGAGCTGAGTTCGCCCTACGTGGTGCAATCGCTTGGTCTGGAGCCCTACGGCAACTGCTACGCCCTGGTGATGCCTGATAACGGCGCGATCGCCCTCTCAGATTATTGGCCCAAAGCTAAGCAAACCCCTCAGGAATTTCTAGCGATCGCCCAGCAGATGGCGACGGCGTTGCAATATTTGGGCGAGCAGCGGGTCATCCACAAAGACATTAAGCCCACGAACACCATTATTCACCCCGACACCCAGCAGGTGCAGCTGATTGACTTCAGCATTTCATCGCAACTGCCAAAGCAGCAGCAGCAGCTTGTTAGCCCCAACGTGCTGGAGGGCACACTGCCTTACATTTCCCCCGAGCAGACGGGGCGGATGAACCGCAGCATTGATTACCGCAGCGATTACTACTCCCTTGGTGTCACGTTTTTCGAGCTGCTGACGGGGCAGCTGCCCTTTGAGAGTCGCGATCCGATGGAGCTGGTGCACTGTCATATTGCGGTGGCTCCACCGACGGTGCATGACGTAAATCCTAGCGTGCCGCGTTTTTTGAGCGATATTGTCGCCAAGCTGATGCAAAAGAACGCCGAGGATCGTTACCAGAGCGCGGCGGGGATTTTGCACGATTTGGATCTGGGGGCGCAGCGGCTGCAAACGGCGAACAGTCCAGCGGTGCTGGAGTTAGGCTTGCAGGATATTACCGAGCATTTTTTGATTCCCGAGAAGCTTTATGGTCGTGACGCCGAGGTGGCGCTGCTGTTGGATTCGTTTGATCGCGTGGCGGGCGATCCAGAGCGACCAGACGCCACGCCGCCTAGTTCGGAGTTTCTGCTGGTAGCAGGGTTTTCGGGAATTGGCAAAACCTCGGTAATTAACGAGGTGCACAAGCCGATCGTGCAGCAGCGCGGCTATTTTATCGAGGGTAAGTTCGACCAGTTTCAGCAAAATGTGCCCTATTCGGCGATCGTTTCGGCATTTCGTGCACTGGTGCAACAGCTACTGAGTGAAGGGAAAGAGTGGTTCCAGCAGTGGTGCGAAAAGCTGCGGGTGGCACTGGGTGAGAATGCCCAGGTGATTGTGGAGGTGATTCCGGAGGTAGAGCTGTTGATCGGTCACCAGCCACCGGTTCCCCAACTTGGTCCGACGGAGACTCAGCTACGTTTTAACCAGGTGTTTGGCAAATTCCTGCGGGTCTTTTGCTCAGCAGAGCATCCGCTGGTGATTTTCCTCGATGACTTGCAGTGGGC
>JBCCTE010000279.1:0-5073 GCA_039198915.1 Cyanobacteria bacterium P01_D01_bin.73
GCTTTATGCCGAATTGAGCGATCGCCCCCTAGCCGCCGCGTCCCTAGGGCAGGTCTACAAGGGCAAGCTGAAAACCGGCGAAACCGTTGCCGTTAAAGTACAGCGCCCCGGCTTAACGGAGCAGATCACGCTGGACGTTTACATCATGCGTCGCCTGGCTCGCTTTGTTCAGAAGGCTGCTAACCTACGCAGTGACCTTGTGGCCATCACCGACGAGTTCGCAGCGCGGATTTTTGAGGAGATGGACTACACCCAGGAAGGTTTAAACGCCGAACGCTTCTCTAGCCTCTACAGCTATTTGCCCGACGTTTACGTCCCCGGTATTTACTGGAACTACACCGGGCGACGGGTGCTGACCATGGAGTGGATTGACGGCACCAAGCTAACCAACTTGGAAGAGGTTGCTGCCCAAGGCATTGATGCTGGCTACCTAATTGAGGTGGGCGTGCAGTGCTCTTTGCGTCAGCTTCTAGAATTTGGCTTTTTCCACGCCGATCCGCACCCTGGTAACCTGCTGGCAACGCCTGACGGTAAGCTTGCCTACTTAGATTTCGGCATGATGAGCCAGGTAAAGGATTATCAGCGCTATGGATTAATTGAAGCAGTGGTGCACATGGTGAACCGCGACTTCGACAGTCTGGCGCAGGATTACGTCACCCTAGAATTCCTAACGCCAGATACCCACCTACCGCCGATCGCCAACGCTCTCTCCACGGTGTTTAGCAACGCGTTGGGAGCCAGCGTCGCTGACCTAAACTTTAAAAGCATCACCGACCAGCTATCGGGGGTGATGTACGAATTCCCGTTCCGCGTTCCTGCCTACTACGCTTTGATTATTCGATCGCTGGTCACCTTGGAAGGCATTGCCATCAATGTGGATCCCGAATTTAAGGTACTCAGTAAGGCATATCCTTATATCGCAAAGCGGCTGCTAGTAGATCCGGCTCCTGAATTGCGGGCATCTTTGCAGGCGCTGCTGTTTCAGGATGATCAGTTCCGCTGGAATCGTCTGGAAAATCTGCTGAACAACGCCAAGGACAGCATGGATTACGACCTGAACCAGGGATTGGACCAGGCGGTGGATTTCCTTTACTCCGAGCGCGGTGAATTTCTGCGCGAGCAGGCTATCGAACGGCTGGTTGAGGCGATCGAGGCGTCGGGTAAAAATGCGTGGCAGGGCTTCGTTAGCCAGTGGGGACAGCGTCTGGGCATGAAGGTGGAAGAGCGCCCGGCAGCGGCTACCAGCAACCCTCAAGAAACCTTGGAGCGCATCCAGCGGATTTGGCAGATTGTGCAGGACACGCCTGGAATTGACGGTATGCGGCTGGCTCAATTGGGAGCGCAGTTGTTAATCAAACCGGAAACCCAACAGATGGGGCAGCGTGTTGCCGGTGAGTTAGCCCAGCGTGCCCTAGCTCGGTTTATTCGCGAAGTGGTTTTGAAGGATGCCGCAACCTCAGGTTCCGTTCCCCTTGAACCGACCGTTGCCGCTGTGCGTAGCTAAGGCTATCGAATCTGCTGCCCGTATGGGTAAGGGAAACTGGAAAGCTGAAGTTGTTTTATAGGCACGGTTAACTTGTGGCGACTGTGCCGTAAACGCTATCAAATTCTGGCGTGAGCACTGCCATACCTGTCTTAACCGCGTTCCGCTGCTGTAGGGTTTCTACCCAACGTTGAATATTGGGAAAATCTTCAAGAGATAATCCTAGGTAAGGTTCGGCAGCGGTGATCCAAGGATAGGTGGCCATGTCAGCGATGGAATAGTCTCCAGCAATGTAGGGGCGATCGCCTAATTGCCCATCCAAAACCTTTAGGAGTCGCAGGGTTTCCTTCTCATAGCGGGCAATGCCGTATGGGACCTTTTCCGAGGCATAGTTACGGAAATGTCCAAATTGCCCAAACATGGGGCCAACACCGCCCATTTGAAACATCAGCCATTCCAAAACTTGATAGCGATCGCGCCCTGAAGTGGGCAAGAACTTGCCAGCTTTTTCCGCGAGATAAATCAAAATTGCGCCGGACTCAAAAACAGTTGTATCGGTGTCACGATCTACGATGGCGGGGATTTTGCTGTTGGGATTGATAGCGACAAATTCCGGTGAAAACTGCTCGTTTTTGCCGATATGCACCGAGTTGGCGGTGTAGGGCATTTCCAACTCTTCCAACAAAATTGCTGGCTTTTGACCATTGGGAGTTGCGAATGTATAGAAATCAATCATGGGTGGTGAAGAGAAATATTGAAGTTAAACCAGCCTCGCTTCTCAACGTGTGGTGTTTTTTAGAAGCTTAAACAGAGTGGATTGCTGGCTTTAGCTTAGAAAATTCGGTGGGGCGATTTTGACCGAGGTGACCGGTCTTGACATAGATGACGCAACCCTCGGTGCTGGACGGAGTGTGAACGCTCGCGGGGGGATTACGCAGCCAGGTGCCTTTGGGATAGATGCCATGCTCGTCTTCAAAGGTTCCATCCAGAACAAAAATCTCTTCGCCTTCCCAGTGTTTATGGGGCTGGAAAACCGTACCTGGTGCCCATTTCACCAGCGCCACATTTTCGGTGCCGTAGCTATGAAGGGGCATCACTTCCAGCCCTGGGACTAGTCCTGGGAACCAGTTGGTGCGTGCCGTGTCGATCGCCACCGCTTCCTGATCACCAGGATGCATTTGCCACAGTTTGACTAGGATGGTGCAGCCGCGATCGCTATGGGGTGTATGGCGAGAACCGACGGGGTTGCGGACGTAGCTGCCGGGACCGTAATCGCCGGTTTCGTCAGAGAATACACCGTCCAGCACGAAAAATTCCTCGCCGCCGCCGTGCCCGTGGGCAGAGAAATGGCTACCCGGTGCAAAGCGAACAATGGTGGTGGCGCGGGCAACTTCGTCACCGTCGCGATCCAGCATTCGTCGCTGGACACCGGGCATTGGTGAGTCAATCCACGGTTGAGCTTCGGTTTCGATCACGACGCGTTGGTTAAGGTCGGCGTTGAGTTTCATAGGACAGTCACGGTTGCTCTCAAGGTTTACGGGTAGAAGGCAGAAATGGTGATCAGGGATGGAGTACTGGGGTTAGTTGTACTGGTTTCGTCCAGCCATTACACCGCCGTCCACATCCCAGACGGCTCCGGTTACCCAGCTCGCTTGGTCTGATAGCAAAAAGGCGATCGCCTCCGCCACATCATCCGGCGTTCCCACTCGTCCAATGGGATGAAATCCATTAAAGCCTTGCAGGGCGGCATGAACCTGGTCGGCAGGGATAAAGCCCTTATAAATCGGCGTTTCCACTACCGCAGGCGAAACAGCATTAACCCGAATCTGATGTTCCGCTAATTCCATCGCCAGATGCTGAGTCAACGAATGCAGCCCCGCTTTCGCCATGGAATAGGCAGAGGACGGCGTTGCTTGCACCGCCTGTTTCGCCCACATGGACCCGACGTTAACGATCGCCCCACCCTTACCGGACGCCACCATTGTCTTCGCAATGCCTTGAGTCAGGAAAAACGTCGCCTTATTCAAATCGAAATACAGATCATAATCCGCTTCCGTATGCTCCAAAAATGACTTGGGCAAAAACACCCCCGCCGAATTCACCAGCAATGTCGCATCTCCGTGGTTAACAATCAGACGCTCCATCACTCCGTTACGCTCGGCAGCATCAGCAATATCCGCCCGCTCAGCAACAATCGTCCCCAAAGGACCAAGCTCAGCGATCGCCCCCTTCAGCTTTTCACCATTGCGACCGACAATCACCGCCGAACCGCCCCGCTCCAGCACTAGCCGGGCGATCGCCTTACCAATCCCACTGGAACCACCAACCACAATTAACTTCTGACCGGCAAAGGTTTGAGGAACTACAGCATTAGCCATGGAAAATATCTCCAAAAATGAATGTTTGAAATGAGCAGCTATCTACTAGAAGGTAGATAAAGGAACAAAAAAATTTAGGCGCAATCAGCCTTGGCGCGCAGCAGCGGATAGACGATTTGCTCAAAGGCAACAAAGCTGTCCGCCTCGGGTCGAGCTAGTAGCTGAGCCCCTTGAAGCATTGCAATTAGCCCTTTGGCTTCCTGCTCCGCCGAGGGATTGCACTGCCACAGTTGTTCATAACAACCGCGCTGCAACAGAGTTGCTAGCCACTGCTCCGTTTGATGGAAAAACTGACGAACTTCCTCTTGAACCGGCTCCGGCAAAACCACGTAGTCCGCACCCAACATGGCGCACAAACATGCCTGGTCCTGCTTGAGTCCATCGCGGTAAAGATGGGCAAACTCCAGAAGCTGTTCGTTGGCAGGAGCATCGGACCGGGCAATGCGATCGCATGCACGTCCCAACATCTCCCGATAACGCTGCACCAGACGCTTCACCAAATCCGCTTTGGACGGAAAATGATAATGAATACTGGCTTTGCGAATGCCAACGCGCTTAGAAATATCGGCGTAGCTAAAGGCGCTATACCCTTGGCGACGCACCATTTCCTGGGCCACATCCAAAATTTGCTCAGCAGTTTTTTTCTCCATGAATCCAATATCTACCATCTAGTAGGTAAATGTCAATGAGGGAGTGAAAAAAGTCTGATATTGGGTGTGTCTAGATAGTTTCCCCGTCCCTGAACCGTGGAGCTTTCGGTGACTAATAAGTGCCTCGGAATGTTGTTAGGATTCAAGAGGAAAGCGCCTATGCTATTTGGCTGATGTATTTTCAGGTCGCTAATTGGGAGAGGTTGATGCTATGGCACCCGTTCAAATTCCCCTCCAAATCAGTTTGGATGAGTTTCTAGCACGTCCAGAAACTGAGCCTGCCAGCGAATATATCAACGGTGCGATCGCCCAAAAACCAATGCCCAAAGGAAAACACGGTCGATTAACCTGGCTACTATGTAGTGCTATTAATGCGGTCGCTGAAGCCAGGAAAATTGGCAGCGCTTCTCCAGAGTTGCGATGCACCTTTGACGGGCGATCTATTGTTCCTGACGTGGCTTTTTTTCGATGGGATCGAATTCCTTTTGAAGATGATGAAATTCCCAATGATTTTTTAAGCCATCCTGATTGGATCATTGAAATCCTCTCGCCGGAACAAAGC
>JBCCTE010000280.1:0-5068 GCA_039198915.1 Cyanobacteria bacterium P01_D01_bin.73
CGATCGCCACTTTTTCCGATATCCAGGCTCCCTCACCACGCCGCCCTGTTCAGAAAGCGTTGAATGGATAGTTTTTCGCACGCCACTAACTCTAAGTACCGAAAATCTAACCCGATACAAAGCCCATTTCCCCAGCAATGCTCGTCCCATTCAACTACTCTGAAGCGACGATTGAATCACAGTAAAAATGGCAGATAACTTGGACGGTGGAGTGACGCCAATGGTGCAATGAATCAGCCTCTCGTGCTCCGTGCCTTTCGGCGTAGCTGAGCCGTTTGTTCCAACAACTCCAAAGAATCTACCTTTTCAGGCGATCGCCGCACGTAACTCAGCTTCAGTTCCTCCAGCAAATCCCAAATCAGCCCCTGCAACTCTTCCTGGGTCTCCGGCTTTGCCAACTCCGTTCGAAACGCATCACCACCGCTTTCAATTAACGTCTCCAAAAGCTCCTGAGACTTGGGATCTAAAGGGCTGGTCACAGTTTCATAAGCGACCTTGGGAACCCCCGTTGCCACCATTGCTAAACTGCTAGCCAACTGCTGAGCCAAATGCCGCGGTAGCTGATCCATCCCTGGCAGAACCGTCAATCCTTGATAGGCAGGCGATTGGGACATTACATATTGAATTTGCTGGTTTAAAAAAGCCTCTAAATCAGGGCGAATTTCCGGCAGAACCTGATTAAAACAGAGCGTTAAGACACGATCAGTAATCGCCTGAACTTCATTGACATCATTAATTTCCACATAACCGCCGCCTTCAGCCTTCAGCAGCTGCTCCGACAGAACGCCAGACTTTACAGCCCGTTGCACACTGCCCACCACTTCGACCACAACAACCTCCGTCAACTCCGTAGCAAAACTCGCCACAAAGCTACGTCCCACCAACTTACGCACCCCTTCTAGATTGGGGAAATTCGCCTCGTTACTGCGGCTGATAACAGGGATGATGCGCGACCAACGCCAGAAGGGCAGCAAAAATAACAAGTCCTGCCAGTGACTAAAGGCAGCCGATGACCACGTTAAATCTTTATAGCGCCGCTTGGTTCTGAATGTTCTGAATATAAAATCGATCGCGAAAAGAATCACAAATGGCGTATCGATAATTCCAAAGAAATCCGCAGGGCTACCGTCTTCTCCAAGCTTGCGGAAATAATTGGTTTGCATAGGAAAGCGGATTTCATTATCAAAAAATTCCAGCTCGTCCTGCCATCCTTTCCGTTTTAGGTTTGACGTACTCCAAAATCGATTAAAGGCGCGCGTTGAAGATTCGATCTCCATATGATCGCTCATACGGTTTTTGATTTGCTCCAGCGTTCCCGTTTTGTCAGCGATCGCAAAGGGATTCTGGGCAATCATCTCCGCGCTACGAATCTGCAAATCCTGTAGAAGTGGCGGAATTTCATCCGATTCCAACCCTTTCAGCTCCAACGTTTCCGTGAGTTTATTCACAGCCTGGAGGTAGCGCTGGGTGTCCCGCTCCGGTTCAATCCCTTTGATGGGGTCATAAAACAGTGCCACATCCCCCGGTGGTCCTACGATTTCCCCCAACCACGGCTGCTCTTCCCCGCGATCGCGCATAAATAAAGCCGCCCGCAGGTAGAACGATCGCAGGGGAACGTAGGAAATATTGAACGTTACCAGTCCTAAATTCAACCAAGCCAGTAATATCAATCCTCGCTCAATCAAAAGTCGGGGCGAAAGCGAAAACCGTCGATTAGAACTGGACACGGCCATGGCACTCTCCAAGAAACTTACGCAACGTCTCCGATATCAGGGAAACCCAGGAAAATTTGTTGCCCCCGCAGGTTAGCATCCCGCCAATAGGACTTTACACACGGATCAGGTGGCGAAGCGCAGGATGGGGAAGGCGACCAAAGTATAAGCTAATACACCAAAGCTGTCGCGACTTTGACCTTGAATACGCCCTTTGGAGCTATCATTGCTTTGGCGTGATTTACCTACCTGGACTGGTATCCAGGGCTAATTTCTAGCCCCTTAAGAACATACGGCTCTCGAGATCGAGAGCGACAGAAACCAATCGAGACGTAACTTAATGTCCCAAAGAGTGCGGATCAGGCTGGATATTTTGCGGGCAAACACCTGAACATTAGGATCCTGGCAGCATTTCGAGAACGTTGCCCCTAAGAGACACTGTTTTGAATCCGCCAACATTACCAAGTTTCTTAATTTTTTTCGTTGTATTGCTTGATTAAGATCGGGGCAATCATGTTTTTACTGCTATAAAAAAAGAAAGAAATCGTACAGATTCTAAGGCAAGCTACCGATTGGCATCCGTCGAACGACTAGCCGGAAAAGGGGTTGGCTGGCACGCTACATAACCCGTTTCCTGGAAGGCTAGTTGGTGCAGTCTCCGTTGGGCTACTTTTCATGGCGCTATCGAAGAACGCTGTGACTAGGCACTTAATCAATGAATAGTTACCGGCTGATTCTGTCAGCCTCTATGTCGTTTCACTCTATATGTCATCCAATAATTCTTTTCCTAGTTGGGCGATCGCCAGAAATCCTGTGGCGGCATCCTCGCAAGTTTTTCTCTCTGACGTTGCGGCGATGCTGGAAAAGCAGCGTATGGAGCTGAATCCGCACAACTCCGCCAGCTATCTCGACGAAAACCTTGATTTTCCTGAAGCTCTCTCTGCAACGGCAATTCGGGAACTTCATAAAAAAGCCTGCGCTGACTGCGTCGTGGTGATGGACTACGAACGTCAGGTGATGGGAGTTTTGACGACTCAGGACTTGATGCGGCTAGGGGCAGAGTCTACGCCTTTTTGGCACACCCAGTTGAAGGATGTGGTTAAGACTCCTGCGCTGGTATTGCGTGAGGAGCACTTAAAGGATTTGGCAACAGCCTACGACTTCCTTCAATATCACCGGGTTAATTATGCGCCGGTCATTAATCAGAATGGGGAGTTGTCGGGGCTGCTTAGCGATGAATGCCTGCGTCAGGGGCTGATTTTCCAGCGATTTAGATCGGAATCAGCACCAGAGCCATCGGGCGTTGGCATGGATCAGTTGACTAAGGTGCTGGATGTCCTGGCGCAGCGGGAGGGTGTGCTGTCGAAGATTATTGGGCAAATTTACTCGTCTTTGGATGTATCGACGGTGCTGGACACGACGGTGTCGGAGTTGCGACGGCTTCTGGGGTGCGATCGCGTCATTATCTATCGCCTGCGACCGGACCTGAGCGGTGTGGTGGTAGCGGAGTCGATTATTCCGGAGGGGCGATCGCTGCTTCACTCTGAAGCCCACGACCCCTGCATTGTTCCAGAATGGCTCGAGCCCTACCGCCAGGGACGGGTGCGCATTGTCAGCGATATTCGCGAAGCGGCAATGAGCATGTGCCATCAAGAACTGCTGACGGGGCTGGATATTCGCGCCAAGTTGATGGTGCCCATTGTGGTGAATGAAAAGCTGTGGGGATTGATGATCAGCAGCTACCAGGATGTTCCTCGACAGTGGAAGTCTGACGAAATCAATTGGTCCCAACAGCTGGCAAAACATGCCGCGATCGCCATTAAGCAGGCCTTGGCCTACGAGAAAACTCAGAAGGAATTGGAGCGTCGCCAGAAGGCAGAGGCAGACCTGGCGGAGTTAAATCGAGATTTAGAGGGCAAGGTACGGCAGCGCACCACGGAGCTTCAAGAACAGCAGCAGTTCGTAAAAACCATTTTGGATACGGTGCCCATGCCAATCTTTTGGAAGGATCGGCAGTCGGTCTTTCTGGGAGCAAATCAAGCCAGCGCAGAACAGGTTGGACTCCAGAGCCCTGAGGGCATGGTGGGCAAGACAGATTTTGACTTTGCGCCGCAGGAGTTGGCCGCGAGCTATACGGCTGATGACAAATTAGTAATGGAATCAGGGCAGCCGAAGCTAGGGATTCTTGAGGAGCTGCTGACACCGGAAGGTAAAACGCTTCAGATTGAAACCCACAAAGCGCCGCTTAGGGACGTAACCGGCAAGATCGTTGGCATGGTTGGGCTTTGGCAAGATGTTACGGCTCGCAAAGAGGCGGAGCAGGCGATCGCCCGACAGCTAGCGGCAATGGAGGCGTCCGTTGAGGGCATTGGCATTTTGCAGGGCGATAAATTCCTCTATATCAACAGGGCGCATCTTGAGCTATTCGGTTACGAAGATTCCAGTGATTTAATTGGGAGTTCCTATAGAAAACTGTACTCTCCCCAGGAAAATGAGCGGCTGTCTCAGGAAATGAAGCCGGCCCTTGATAAATCAGGGCGATGGCAGGGTGAGGCGATCGCCACCCGCAAAGATGGCTCTACCTTTCCCGAAGAATTTTCCCTAACGCTTTTGGATGACGGGCTACTAATTTGCGTATGTCGCAATATCACCCAGCGTAAAGAGGTGGAGGCGAAAACGCGTTCCCTGCTAAACCGGACGCAGTTGCTCCACGATGTCAGTTCCGCCGTCCGAGCCTCCCTAGATTTGCAAACGATCCTGCAAAACACGGTGGATTCGTTGTTTGAAAAGGTCGCCGTCGATATTTGTGCCTTCGGCTGGTATGACCACACCATGTCAGAGAAGTCGTGGTCGATTGTGGCTGAATCTAAGATTCCAGAAGTGGCAAGCTGGATGGGGGGAGCCTACCCCTTGAATCTTCTTGATTCGCTGCTATGCGCCATTACTTCGGAAAATATTTACAGAGCAAAGCGTTCTACGGCACCGACGGGTGGAGCTGGTACAGCCAACGCCCAAAGGGTTGACTTACCTGAATCGTTTTTCGATGACCTTGGAATTTCCAATTACCTGTGTCTGCCAATTCGAACCTACGGCGGACGCATTGGTTTACTGCATCTGGGGCGCATATCCAGCAAGGGTAATTGGACCGCGGAGTCCATTGAGCTGCTAGAGGAAATTGGGCTGCAAGTAGCGATCGCCATCAACCAGTCCCAGCTTTACGAAGAATCGCGAGCTAAAACCAAAGAAATCGAGCGATCCTACAAAAAAATCACCGAAGCCCAGCTACAGCTGGTTCAAGCGGAAAAAATGTCGGGATTGGGTCAATTGGTGGCCGGCATTGCTCACGAAATCAACAA
>JBCCTE010000281.1:0-5061 GCA_039198915.1 Cyanobacteria bacterium P01_D01_bin.73
CCGATAGCCAGTAGGCGTTGCGTTCGGGGCGAAATCCGGCGCTAACAATGATGCGAGGGGCAACGCCGCGACGGTAGAGCTGCGCAGCTTCGGTGATGCGATCACCACTTTCCGTCAGCTCAATACGCTGTTCACCAATCCCGGCAACGCGAGTGGTTCCCTCCCCCAGAAGCACGATCGCCTCCGTCGCCTGGCTATTGTCTAATTCTCGAATGGCACTGCGCTCGAGCTGTTCTGCCAGCGAAAAACCCACCAGTGGAGTGCTGGCAAACAGCAAAATTGTGAACGCCGTTGCTGCAAATCCATTGCCGACAAATTTACCGGGACCGTCCCGCAGGGTGAATCGAGAGAGCAGCAGCAGCGCCAAACCTAACGGCGTAAAGAGTAGGGAAAGCAAACTCCCCAAAATTTCCGACGTCCGCCCGGTGGGACTCATAAACGCGATGGTTAAAAGCGCCGCCACGGTAATAATCCCCAAGCCGGTGTAATAGGCGACCGGGACAAATTTGACTTTGAACAGGAGATACCAGATCAGCCATCCGATAAAAATCCAGAGAAGTAGAAATGTGAGGGATTCAAATAACATTGCTGGCTATCTGAGCTGATAAGGATGCAGTACGGTGTCTGATCACAGTTATAGGCCGAGACTACGGCAAAGCACAGGGGACTCCGTAGATTGGAGACTAAGCGCTTGTTTGGAGTGATTGGCGTTTTGGAATGTCAATGACGGTTGATCGTACCCGTCTTCCGCGTAGGACGCGGGATTGACGACGCTTAACCACGATTAAAACAGCTATGCTGGGCGATCGCCGCCTCTGGGGCGAAATCTTGCGTTTTTGTAGGATTTCACACCTCCCAATGCTCAATTGCGAGCAAAATCTCGCCTAATGCCAGCTGATGGAGCGGGCTAACGAGTACCGAAAATCGAACGAAAAAATGGCGGGCACAAAAAAAAGAGCCCTTGTTGGGGCCCTTTAATCGCAGTCTTAGGACAGAAGAAAACGTTGAGCGCTCAATGCTTCAATGCGTGGAGAAACTCTTGCGTGCTCTATACAAGCCACTCTAGCGGTGCTTCCGCCTTCGTGTTTGTATTCCGTGATAGCGTTTGGCGCTCAAATTTCATATGAATCGAGCGAGTTTGTTCGCCATCAGCCGCAACGGCCATGATTGGGTAGTCAATCACACCATCTTGGAAGGACATTTGGAAGCGGAAGGTGCCGTCGGAATTGAGCTTGATGGGGCGACCGGCGATCGTCACCGTGGCATCGGGCTCGGTAGCACCGTAGACAATCAGTTCCGCATCAGCCACCAGCCAGAAACTGCGGGGACGAATTGGAGGAGCTGAGGCACTGAAACCAGCCCCGGAGAAATTAGCCAGCCCCGCGCCAGACATACCGGTTACGCCTGCCAGACCCGCACCCGATGCCCACATGCCAACGCCCGAAGGGAAGACGTAGGAGCTGAGGGTATCCAAGTGCTGAACTGAACCAACGACGTGGGAGCCGTAGGGCAACGAGCCTGCCACCCGAAGCGCTTCTGCCTCTTCCGACAGCGCATAGATGTCGCCATGCACAGATCCTTGACCCTGGCGATTGGCTGCCTCGGTTAACGCTTTTTCGCTCGGGGGAACCAACGTTGCAATTTTGCCGCCACGTAAATTTTGATCCCAGGTGACCGTGACGAAAATATCCTCGATCCAGTCGGAGGGGAAGACGGGCGGTACGCGGACGGTTGCCGATCGCGCCAGCATTAGCCAACGTCCGTCACCGCAGCGGTAGCCGATTTCGGCAATATAGTCGCGATCGCTAACCGGCAAAGGCAAATACCATTCCCGCGCTAGCTCATCACAGGCGTGCTCCTGCAAGCTGTGGGGGCGCTGATGATTGATATCAATACCGGTTACGTCATAGATCCGTAACGCAAGCTGTTGCCCCCCCTGCTGGCGCATGGCTGCTTTGTGATCATTGGGCACATCCCAGTACACATAGCTCCACTGAGGATCTCGGGGCATCAGTGCAATGGTGCTCTTGCCGTAACCATCAGGAAGCTCCGCCAAGTCTTCATCCACGGTGGCCAGCTCCTCCATCGTTAGCGTCGTCTCTGGCACGCCAACATCAAACTTTGTCGCCTCTACGGATTCTTGAACGGGAATCGTATCCGACGTTTCGGGGACTGAAGGAGAATTAACTGACTGTGATGAACCGGTGGAAGATGTTGACATTGCAGGAATCTTAACGGGAGTAGCAACAGTAGATGGGGAAGTCTCGGTAGTGGAGGTCGAAGCTTGCGGCGTTGCCGCTTGCACGGTGGGAGCAGTCTTTTCAGGAGTAGCCGCCATGCCGTCTACCTCAGCCATTGGTGGCGGAGCGATCGCCGAAGCTGGCTCCACTGCCTGTGATGGCTGGGGTTGGCTCTGCGACTGTGGGCTCCCAGCCGTTTCGCCCGCCTGGGGCAAGCTTGCTGCGGGTAGCTTCTGACGAATGCTTTCTAGCAGTTGGTGCTTGCGCATGCGACTGTAGCGAGAAATGGATAGCTCGCTAGCAACCCGACGCAGTTGGCGAAGGGTCATTTCCTCTAGGGGCGGTCTCGGATTATTAGAACTCATGCGCTTCTTACCTCTCTTGCGACCGCATCCCCCAAAACAGCACCCAAAGACACACCCTGAGAGAACTGCGGAGAACGCTTACTTTAGATTCCCTACATCTTGCCGAAACTCTCTCTGGGGATCAAGGTGAATTTGCGATCGCTTCCCGATAAAACCTAGGTTTTCCAACGATCAACGCATTTGATTGTCATGATTTCTTGACTGGAGTGATCCGAGCGCCTTGAAATGTTTTGAATTTAAGACATTTGAGGGTTGAAGTCTTTGTTTTGTCGAGTTCGAAGTTAGAGTCTGTCCTCGGTCAGCACCATGGGAACTGAGGCGGAGCGATTTTTGAACTTTCAACAACTGTGTTGTGGGGTAGGTCGGCATGGGATCGCGACGATCTCTCAAAGTTGCTCCTGATCGCACTTAATTTGCTCTGGTATGCGTCGCGTCGCTTCGTGGGTGCTGTAGTATTGATGCCCAGATTTTTGATGCCCAGATTTGATGCTCAGATCGGCTGAGATGATCAGGATACCTGTGGCCAAGGCTACGAACCCTGCAAAAATTGGGTCGAGCCGGTTATGTTTAAATCTCTGGTCAAAGCTGTTCCTGGTAACGGCTTAGGCGATACCCCGTTTCCCCGTTTACTAAGCCAATTCAATTGGTAAGGAGAGTCCGTGATGCCTTTGACAATATCGGCCAAAGCTGCGCCAACCGTTACGGTCTTGGACAGTGGACTGACGGTTATTCACCACGCTATTTCTGATAGCGCCGTGGTGACGATGGACGTTTGGGTTAAGGCGGGATCGCGTGTGGAGCCGGAGCCTTGGGCAGGGATGGCGCATTTTTTGGAACACATGATTTTCAAGGGCACTGAGAATCTTGCGCCCGGTGTGTTTGATCAGGTGGTTGAGGGGGTTGGCGGTTCGACCAATGCTGCCACTAGCTATGACTATGCCCACTATTACGTGACGGTGGCGGCGGACCAGGGGCGGACTGCGTTGGCTCCCCTTGCTGATTTGTTGGTGGGGGCGGCGATCCCCGATGAGGAGTTTAGTCGAGAGCGATCGGTGGTTTTGGAGGAGATTCGCCAGGCGGCGGATAATCCGGACTGGTTGGGCTATGAGGCTTTGTTGGCGATGGTTTATCCTGACCATCCCTATGGACGTCCGATTTTGGGAACGCCGGAGACGCTGATGGGGCGATCGCCAAAGGAGATGCGACAGTTTCACCGCTGCCATTATCAGCCGAAGAATATGACGGTGGCGATCGCGGGTCAGGTGGATCGCGATACGGCGATGGAGTGGGTTGAGGAAATGTTCGGCCGCTTCCCCTATCCAGAGTCTTGCCTGACGAAGGTGACGGCGATCGCGCCAACGCTGCCTAGGGGTGATCGCCAGCATATGAAGCTGCCCTATTTGGAGCAAGCGCGGCTGATGATGGGGTGGCGCTGTCCGGGCTGGGCGGAGCAGGAAACGACCCACGGGCTAGATATGCTGGCGGTGATTTTGGGAACGGGGCGAATGTCGCGGCTGGTGCGGGAGCTGCGTGAAGAGCGGCAGTGGGTGTACGACATTGCCTGTGAGTGTGATGTGCAAACCGACAGCACGTTGTTTTCAATTACGGCGTGGCTGGATATGGATCAGGTTGAGCGGGTGGAGGCGTTTATCAAAGAGCAGCTTCAGGCTTTGGGCGATCGCCCCGTTGAGCAGGCTGAACTGGATCGGGCTAAGCGGCTGCTGATTAATGACCACCAATTTTCTGGCGAGACCCCCAGCCAACTGGCGGCGCTATACGGCTTCTACAACACCATGGGGACCTTTGATGAGGCGCTCACTTATCCCAAACATGTGCAGGCAATTTCGACGTCTTTGATTCAGCAGGTCGCGCAGGAATATCTAGCGAACAGTCATTACTGTGCTGTGATTCTTGAGCCGGATACGGGCGAGGAGGATGAAGAGTAGAGGGATGGCGTTGCGATCGCAGAATAATCCTCACCCTTCCAAAATTCGATTTGCCGCTTCAACGCGTTATTGACTTTGCGTTCAATTGAGATGGTTTGAAAATATTTGTTCCGAAAGGTAACGAGGGTTTCTCGACAATTCCTTTGGGGATCTAGATTGATCTTTGAAATTGTTGCTAATTATTAGCAACAGTGATGCCGGTCAGAGGGCGATCGCCTGCATGAATGCTGTAGTGATCTCAATTTCAGGGCACAGAGTCCGATTTCTGCAGGGATTTCTACGGGACTTATGTCTCCCATCTGGCAGTGGTTTAAAGAGCCTAGGTTATGAGCACGTTTCAAGGAATATTCTGCTGGTCTTGGTCTGACTGCCTGGCTCTACTAGCGCCTTTACGCTTCCATGCGCCAGGGCTGCTGGCAGACTTTTGGACTGGACGAGAGCTTTGGCTTCGGCCAATCTGCTTTGTTGTGGCGTGGGGTTTGGTAGGTGCCCTAATTAGCAATCTTTTCC
>JBCCTE010000282.1:0-5044 GCA_039198915.1 Cyanobacteria bacterium P01_D01_bin.73
CGCCTGCTGAATCTGGGCGATCGCCTCATCGTGGGGCCACGGCTTGCTCGTATAGGCCAAATGCAAACTGCGGGGCATTAGCACCGTCCCCAACCATCGCGCCGCCCCATCCCCCGGCGAAATCGCAAAACTATTAACCGCCAACAGCCCAGCACACATCGCCACCGTTCCCCATCGGGTCCGTCGCCCCCAAAACCCTTTCCATAGCAACAGCCCCTGGGCAAGCACCAGGCTCAATATGGGCAAATAGGGCAGCACATACCGCCAGTCCTTATTCACCAGCGCCGAGCACAGCAAATACGCCCCGCCCAAAATAATGCCTACCCATTGCCAGCCCTTGGCGATCTCCGCCTGCTCAATCAGCAACTGCGCATCTGCCTCACTATCGGGCGACCGCCGGGGCAAAAATCGCCAGTGAATTAGCCACCGCACCAGCGCCAGCGCAAAGCCTCCCAGCACCACCCACAGCAAAATCAACGAAGCATGCTGCGGCAATAGCCCCAGGTAATGGGTCCAGGCATCCAAAGTCGTCAGGGCAGGATCACCTTCAATACGCGCCGAATCGATGGTGGCCCGCTTGCCGCCGCTAAGAATCAATAGCCAATTTGTGCGATACCACGGCAACCAAATAGGCACCGACACCAAAAACGCACATCCCCACTGAGCCAGCCGCAACCATCGCCGCCGCCACAGTGCTTCAACACCAATCCAAACCCACGGCACCGCCAAGAAAAATACAGCCGTTTGCTTTACCAACAGCGCCAACCCAAAGCAAATCCCTGAGGCGATCGCCCATCCCCAAGGCTTAATATCCCGAACCCCTGCAAAATCAAACCACCGCGGTCGTGACCTACCCACCCCAAACATTTGCCATCGCCGCCCTGACCAATGCCACCGCAGCACAATCGCCAAATTGAGCGTCACGATCGCCACCAGCGGAAAATCCAGCAAATAATCTAGCCGCACCCGCCACAGGCCCGGAATTAGCCAGCACAATCCCGCACCCCAAAGCCCCAGCCGCGATCCAAACGCCCCCGGAAACAGCGTCTTGGCGATTCCATACACCGCCCCAGTAATTACCAACCCCGACAGGGCGTTAACCATCGTCGCCCCGTCAAAACCGTCTCCAAAAATCCACAAAAACGGCACCGTCAAAATTGCCACTAGCGGCGGCGTTTTTGTAGATAGCTGCCAAAATTCCGTCCACCATTCCCCCGACAGCCATCCCCAGGAACGTAACCCTTCAGCGATCGCCCTCTTGTAGGTCAATGCCGCCGTCAAATACTCCGCCTGATCCCAAGCGGGCACCGATTGATCCACCGCAAACCATAGCCGGTCAGACAGGACTCCAGCGATCGCCACCAACAGCAACCGCCAGCCATCTTTTTTTGACCAGTGGAGCGATCGTTGAATAAAACTCATCTCAGAAGGTTAAAGGCTGCCATCAATCCAAGCCACATGCGATCAAACACCACAAAGGCTTATTCCTTAGCGTTATTTATTTAAGCAGGCTCGCTATTCTTTAACCACGCAAATCATCAAAAGCCCAATTGCATCAAACACCTTAGAAGATGTATTTCTGCGGGAAACGCTCTTGACCTACAGCTTGATTTTGGTAGATGCAATCCCCATGCCAAGGTCCATCTGGGAGCTCGGATATGCGAACAAAATCACGGTCTCGCAACCATGCATCCAGGTCAGAAAACACCGCCCCTCCCTCATAGAAAGCAGTCTCCTTGGTAACCTCCAACTTCAAGAGTTTGATGTATTTCAAGTAGTCTCCAACTCCAGTAAGGCAAAGCATCTCAGCACCTTGAACATCAAGGATCAAAATATCCAAACTATCTGGTGCCACACCAGCCGAACGTAAGATCGAGTCCAGCCTCGCCGTCCTAAGTTTCAAAGTCTCGCCAGTCATAGCAGCTCCAAATTTCGCGTGAAGTTCCGTAGTGCGAAAAATGGAGCTACTTTCTCGATCATTGCTAGTGATGAAAAAGTCACGAACCTCGTCATCTTTATCTGAAACTAGTGCGTTAATGCACATGTGACGAATGCCATCCTTCGAGTTCTTATCAGTGAACTCAGTCAACCTTAAAAAGGTATTTGGATCTGCTTCTATCCAAACAATCAAGTCAGGATTGAGCGCCTGATAATCTTCAATCTCTTGCCCATAGTGAGCGCCAACATGAACGATAGAGTGTATTTTTGGTATCTCCGAAGAGCCGACTATTGCCATTCCAAACAGGTATTTTCAACTATGGATATCAGCCCGAAAAGTTATTGCCAGATAGAGGAAGAGCCCTGGCTAAAAAGCATTATCCGGACATTTCTAGTCATCCTAATCAATGCTTAAAAAATGTATTCTGAAGCTAAGTCTACCGTTTCCTGGCGTGGACAGGAACGATAGAATGCATCACTGATTGCTGAGTGCAAACGACGATTCAGACCCACATATTCCAGTGCCGTCTGATAGTTTTTCGCGATCGCCTCCAACCGGGCCCAGTAGTCCTGAACTGTTAGTTGATTCGCTATCTCAATCAACTCTTCCACGGAACTAAAGGTCAAGATACCATCCAAGTCGAAATAATCACCAATATTCGGAGCCCCCCAGTACAAAGGAATCGTATAAGTCAGAAAACAGTCAATAATCTTCTCAGTGAAATAGTTCGTCTCTGCAGTATTCTCCAGCGTCGCGGAAAACATCGACCTAAAAATATGCTCCTTAGAGTCCGTCGGCATCATCCGATTAGGGTCGATAGGCTCCCGACAGGAACTATAAAATGCCTTCGGAGTTGAAATCCCATCCTGCTTATCCCACAGCTCATATCTCAATCGATATCCCGGCAGATCTAAAATCTTCTTCGTGCAGAGGAATGAGAGCGAGAAGTCCTTGCTGCTAGGAATCCAAGGGTGAATAAAACTATCCCCAAACAGCATCAGTTCAGCCTGTTCGATTTCCTCAGACAGATCTTGATGCTTAGTCAAAATCAGGTCGAATCGATGGGCTATTTGCCGAAGTGTTGACTTATCGAGGCACGAAGTGGAGGGCTCAGAAAAGTCCATAAATACTTTGTAGCGATCGCCCTCCAAATTGCTCCGAAGGTGGCACCAATGCACTTCGCAAGGAAAGGGTAAATCAACCTCGATCCAATGACAACCAAAGTTTTCAGCCAACATTAATTCTTAGTCTGGATAAGCTCTTTTCGGGAACAATACTTTAAGCAGCCGTCGCAAGTTCCAGCGAAGATCTCCAGATCAAATACCGCATTGGAAGAAGCGTTTGGATTGGCCAAGACTGCATCACTCTAAATGCTTCTGTCGAACGTACTGCGTTACAGTGCCCTTGGCGTATGAAGGGACAGCAATCAAAATATCCTCAAATATACACACATCGATATCCTTATCTCTCGCCTGTATTGCTCTAATAACTTGATCGATGCTGGGCCAATGCTCTGGTTTGTGCGGCGGCGGCGGCGGCGCCAGAAACATCCGGACATCATCGATTAGAAGAAAATGTATATGGGGGGACGAATTAAGGATATGGATCTCTTCCAGCAATGGACATTCGTCGTTGGAGCCGTGGGTTATTCCTCCGCTCCAGTGGGCGTCAAGCCATAGCAAAGATGGCTTACTCAGATGGGGCATAAGCTGCCTTAAAAAGTCCCGAGTGTCCCCATTGCAAAAATGAATGTTTTGTAAGCTTCCATACTGCTGCACTGCCTGTGCATGCAACTCCTTAGAGGCTTCAATTGTGAAAACTCGTTGGAATTTCTGTGCCGCCCACACAGCCGTTCCCCCCAGATATGTTCCAGTTTCTACAAAGTCTTCGAGACCATGCTGGTCCTTCAATAATTGTGCGAGTTGATGTGGTATCCCAGGGTAAATATTTCCCATAACTTCAGTGTTATTAGACCTAGCGAATTTGTCGGAAATTGAACATCATTTTTTAGGGGCAAAAGCGCACTATTAGGGCTCATTACTTAGCTCAATACGATTCCTATCTACTAAATTAATCAGTTCACTGAGCTTTTCCAAGCTCTCTACGAGGGACGATAAAGTTTACGGGAAACATAGATATAAACAAATCCATCAAACACACTATCTAGAACGTATCCTCTACTTTTTAGGAAATCGTGGGTCTTAGCATCGCCGAAATTATCCTCAATTTCAATTACAAGGGCTGATGTTCTGTCCCAGTCTAAGGACTTTAAGACTGACAGCTCTGCTCCTTCAACATCAATTTTTAAGTAATCGATATTCGCAATCTGCTTTGCTTCAAGAATAAAAGAAAGGGGAAGTTGAAGAACATCAAATTTGAATATTTTTTCTCGCTCAGATGCTGCTTCCTGCTCCATACGATACTGATGGCGGGGATCACAATGCTGAGACAGGACCGATAGAACACTCAGATCTCCCGTAATTGCCTGCATTCTTGGAATTGCGACCCGCTCACCAGCAGCGCAAGGAAGGATGGTGCAGCTACGATTTTCATGCAAGCTGGGTAGGCACTGATAATTCGGTTCAATACAGAGCCCGTCCCATTCCATATACTTTTCAAAGAAGTAGCTTGATGACAAGTTCACACCGTCATTCGCCCCAACATCCACGAAAGTTCCATTGGGCTTGTTATTAAAATACTTCTTATAGATCCAATAGTCTTGTCCACATTGCCCATGAAACTCCTCTGGAGAGAAATCACCTAAAGAAGCAAACCTTTTGGGTCCTTCGGAAATATCTATTGCGTTGAAGTTTGCCTGGGTGGTGTCCAACCTTCGATAAACGCAGTTACCGTGCCAGGGAACTATTGAGACGCGAACAAAGCCTTGCGATCGCACCCATTTATCAACATCTCGAAATAGGGCTCCCCCCTCATAAATTTCTTCCTGGGATACCTCTAGCTCCAAGAATTTCACCGATCCCAGATAAGCACCAGCGCCTTCCAGGCAGAGTATTTCAGCGCCCTGGACATCAATTACTAGTACATCTAGTTGCGAAGGCTGCAATCCAACTTTTCCCAGCGTTGTATCCAATCGAGCCGTTGTCA
>JBCCTE010000283.1:0-5039 GCA_039198915.1 Cyanobacteria bacterium P01_D01_bin.73
CTTCCCCATGGCAAGCGCTGTGTCGGGTGAAGCCATCGCGCTCAACATCTACCTCATTCCGCCGGGCCTGAAGCCGCCTGTGATCTTGACGCTCATCACCATTGCGGCAGGCATCGTGGCATTCCTTGTCTACGACCGTCTGCGCGATGGGATTGAAAATGCCCTCACCGCCAAAACCCTTCCCGACGTTTGCTACACCGGCGTTGGGGATTTAGCCGTTTTTCCGCGCATGGCATGGAACGGTCAGTTGGTAGATGTGTCAAGCGTGCTGAAGCCCCTGGAGGCGCTCTACGATCCGGCGGCGCTCAGGGGCGTTCGATATCAGAACAATGTGACGGGCGATCGTAGCTATTACGCCGTGCCGATTACGCAGTCCGGTATTCATGTCCACTACTGGCAAAGCCTGCTGGAAGAAAGCGGACAATCGGCGGGCAATATTCCTAAGGACTGGAACGGATTTTGGCGGTTTTGGGAAAAAGCCCAGGCGCCGCTGCAAAAATCCGCCGGGTCCGATGTCTACAGCATCGGCATGCCCATGTCCGAGAGCTTGGACACTTACAACAATTTCGAGCAGTTTTTAGAGGCTTACAACGTCGAAATTCTGAGCGAAGACGGCGACCTGCAGCTGGATCAGCCTAAGGTTCGTGAGGGACTCACGGCAGCACTAAAGGACTACTCACAGTTTTACTTGGGGGGGTATGTGCCACCGGATGCAGTTAATTGGGACAATACCGGCAACAATGTATCTCTATTGAGCCGCAAAAGTTTACTGACTGTAAACCATACGCTGTCGGCTCCCGGATCCCAACGGCAGGACGAGGAAGTCTATTACAAACAGCTTGCGACCACGCCTTGGCCCAGCAAGCCAGACGGCAAACCCATGCGCCATACCATTGAGCTGAAGCAGGTGGTGATTTTTTCCCAGTCTCAGCAGCAGGAGGTGGCGAAGGATTTCTTGTCCTACCTGGCTCAGCCGGATAATTTGCAGGCTTATACCCAAGGAGCCCAGGCTCGATATTTACCGGTTATGCCCCAGCTTTTAGACGATGACTTCTGGAAGGATCAAAAGGATTCTCACGTTCAGGTGGCGTTGCAGCAGCTGCAAAATTCTCGTCCCTCATTCCAGGTATTCAACCCTGCCTATGGAGAGGTGGCGGCTCAGAATACTTGGGGCGGAATTATGCGGGCGATCGCGAAGGATAACCTGTCTATCGAGGACGCAACGGAGCGGGCAGTCAAGGAAATTACGGGCATTTTTGCGGCATGGGAGTAGCCAGGATGTCACTGACCAGTCGTTCGGTTTTAGGGCGTTTTGAAAAACCGAAGAGCAGCATCTTTCTCAAGCTGGTCATCAGTTTTTCGCTGCTCTCATCGGCTGCCATCACGGTGGTGGCGGTGATGGCCTATGGTTTTGCCCGCGAGTCTCTGAAGGAGTCGACCTTTGAGCGGCTGAATGTGGCGGTGGCTCTTAAGGATGATGAGCTTGGACAATGGCTCGAGACCCAGCGTCAGGACGTACTATTGGTCTCCCAACTACCGGGGGTGCGGCGGTGGACTGGGAAGCTGATGTCAAGCAAGGGGGGCGATCGCCAAAAAAGTCGCCAGCCACTAGCCGCGTATTTCAAGGAGTTGACGGATACGAAGCCGAACCTTAGGGAAACGTCGATTCTGACGGAGGGGGGCATTATCACCTTCTCAACCACCCCTGATTTGGAGGGTAGATACCAGCCGCTGGGGGCGACGACAACCTACTTCACTGCGGATGAAACTAAGTTCCGTCCCACGTTTTATCAGATACCGGAAAGTCGAAAAACGGCAATTTCCTTTGCGACGCCTATTCTTGATGCTGAGGGCGATCGCCTGGGAGCGCTATCAATTTCCCTTGATTTGGAAGAGGTGGACGAGTTGGTAGGGAGCCGAGCTGGTCTTGGCAAAACCGGCGAAACCTATTTGGTGGGCAGCCTCGAAGGTAAAAACCAGTTCCTATTTTCTGACCAGCAACGGTTGAATAAGCATCCCAATGGGTTGACGACTTTGGGTGTTGAGCAGGCAACTCAGGGGAAAAACGGTCAGGGGCTTTATACCAACTATGATGGCGTGCCAGTGCTGGGAGTATACCGGTGGCTGGGCGATCGCAACCTGGCATTGTTGGCAGAAATTAGCCAGGAAGAAGCCTTTTCCCCAGCGCGGGAGTTGGCTCGACAAATCTTTTTGATTGGTTTGTTTTCAATACTCGTCCTGCTGGTTATCGTCTACCTGGTGTCGCGCTACATCACTCAGCCCATCCAGGAAATTAATAAGCTGGCGATCGCCCTAGGAAAAGGTGACTTCACCATTCGGGCACCGGTAACCAGCCACGATGAGGTTGGCACTCTGGCAAGAAGTTTGAATCAAACCGCTGACTTGCTATTGCGATCGCAGAAAAAGCTAGGGGAGTACAACGAAAAGCTACAGACTAAAAATCAGCGATTGGAATCAACATTGACAGAGCTTCAGGTTACCCAATCGCAACTTATTCAAAGCGAAAAAATGTCCAGTTTAGGGCAAATGATCGCGGGAATTGCGCACGAAATCAATAACCCTGTCAGCTTCGTCCACGGCAATTTAGATTATGCTGCTGGCTATCTTCATGACCTGCTTGACCTAGTTGAACTATATGAAGAAGAATATCCCAGCCCAACGGAGGCAATACAGGAAAAGCTGGAGGAAATTGAAATTTACTTCCTTCGGAAAGATTCCGTCAAAATTTTGAATTCGATGAGGGCAGGGACCGAAAGAATCAGAGATATTGTCATTTCCCTTAGGAATTTTGCACGTTTAGACGAATCTTCCTTGAAAGAAGCTGACCTTCACGAAGGGATAGAAAGCACAATTTTAATTCTCAGTCATCGCACTAGAAATCAAGTTGAAATTGTTCGAAACTATGGCGAGCTACCTCTAGTTAAATGCTATCCAGCTCAGCTTAATCAGGTGTTTATGAACATCCTGCACAATGCCCTTGATGCCATGGGCGAAGTTGACTTAGAGGAGCCAAGAATTACTATTGATACCAAATTGGTTGAGGGTGATCGCGTCAGCATCAGAATTGAGAACAATGGTCCATCAATTCCAAAGGCAATTCAGAATAAGTTATTCAATCCATTCTTTACAACAAAAGCGATTGGCAAAGGAACAGGAATTGGATTAGGGATTTGCTATCAAATTGTCGATAAGCACAACGGAATGATTGAGATTGACTCAGAAATCGACAGTGGCGCAGCTTTTATCGTGACGCTGCCAATAGATAAAACACTCAGTGGGAAAGTTGCAGGCAAGACAAGTCGTTTATCGGTAAGAGGATAACAGTCCGTAAAGATGAAACGCGGGCTCAACGGGTGCAAGGCAATGCCAAATCACTGCCCTATACACATGGCTGTTGTCACGAAGTATTTCCTTGTGAAGGAGTCACCAAGTTAGATCATTAATGAATTATTGGTGACAATCATCGTCTCGTGGCGGCGATGGAATCTGACTTGTGGGGACTAATGTTTCTGAAATTAGATTGAGTAAAGGGGCCAATTTATCTAAATCAGAAATCTTGAAAGGTCTAGACTCATCATAGAGTTCCAATAATCCCTCTAAATCCTCTGATAAGGAACCAACTTCAGGCTTAGGTATTTGGCTCATGTCATATGCTTCTGGGGGACTTATCGTCCAGTACATATCAACATCTAGTAGCTCTATATCACCTAGTTCGCTCAGTCTACTTGCTATTAATTGCAAGATTTTAGCTAGCTTTTCTGATTCAAGCTTACTCATGTCCGGTTGTTGAAATTTTGAGAGCTTCTTTATCTATCCTTAGAAACTCTGAAGCAGCAATAATTTTGGGAGAGCATCGCGACTGAATGCGTCAACCTCTAACGCTGGGTCAGTAGAGCAACGGCGTAGGAGCAAATGCCTTCTTGGCGACCGGTGGGACCTAGCTTTTCGTTGGTTGTGGCTTTAACGCTGATGACGTCTTCGGGAATGCCCATGACTTTGCTTAGCTTGGCGCGCATGGCGGGGAGGTGGGGCTTGAGTTTGGGTTTTTCGGCGACGATGACTGAGTCGATATTGACCACCTGCCAGCCCCGCTGATTGATTTCGCGGTTCACCTGTTCCAGCAGCACTAGGCTGTCTGCCCCTTTCCATTTCAAATCGGTGGGGGGGAAGAAATGGCCAATGTCCCCTAGAGCCAGAGCTCCCAGCATGGCATCCATGATGGCGTGGGTCAGCACGTCCGCATCGCTATGTCCCACTAGCCCTAGGCTGTGATCTAGGGTGACGCCGCCTAGAATTAGCGGGCGATCCGGTCCTAGCTGGTGGATGTCATAGCCGTTGCCAATGCGGATATTCATGGTGCTTCCCGGAATTTCTCTGTAAACGTCCTGAGTTTATGGTCCTATCAATGTCCCTTGTTTTGCACTATTGTTTTTGGCTATTTTCGCGCGGTATGGTGAAGCCTTAGCCAAGATAAGAGTGGACCATGGTCAGAATTAACGAGAATTATCTCAAACTTAAGGCGGGGTATTTATTTCCTGAAATTGCTCGTCGGGTGAACAAATTTGTGGAGGCGAATCCCGATGCGCCGATTATTAAGTTGGGTATTGGCGATGTGACGGAGCCGTTGCCGGAAGCTTGCCGGGAGGCGATGACTCGGGCGATCGCGGATATGGGCGATCGCAGCAGCTTTAAGGGATATGGTCCAGAGCAAGGATACGCTTGGCTGCGGGAAAAAATTGCGGCGCAGGATTTTCAAGCGCGGGGCTGCGATATTGACCCATCAGAAATTTTTGTATCGGACGGTTCTAAGTGCGACTCCGGTAATATCCTCGATATTTTGGGCAAGGGCAACACCATCGCCGTCACCGACCCGGTGTATCCCGTGTATGTGGACACTAACGTGATGGCGGGGAATACGGGACCTGCAGATGAGTCTGGGCGCTACGACGGTTTGGTGTATTTGCCCATTTCAGCCGACAACGATTTCACGGCGCAGATTCCTTCGGAGAAGGTGGACC
>JBCCTE010000284.1:0-5020 GCA_039198915.1 Cyanobacteria bacterium P01_D01_bin.73
CGAACACGTCAGCGGTCGCGAGCGTATCGACTTGCGTAAGGAATAGGTGCCCCGGTATCAAGACCAACTGGCAATATCACGACTTAAGAAATTAGCGCTAGGGGAGAGAGATTAAAGCGGTGGCGGACGCGGTTCACATCATGCATTTGCAGCGGGGGGCAAACCTGTGGCGACGGTGGCGGCGAGATAATCCCGACCTGTCGCCGGAGTTGTCTGGCCTAGATTTATCCGGGGTGAGGCTGGGCGATCGCCCCATGAACCACTGCCAACTACACCGGGGAAATCTTCGCCAGCTCCAGGCTCCTGCCAGTGATTGGACCGGCACAAACGCCCTGGACAGCACTTGGGATGGTGCCAACTTGGAGATGGCAACGCTGCTTCAAATGGAAGCCGTTGGCAGTGAATGGCGCGGGGCGAATCTGCGCGGTGCCGATGCGCGGGAAGTGAACTGGTCCGCCGCCGATTTTCGCAACGCTACGTTAAGTCAAGCAAATTTATCGCGGGCAATTTTGAATCGCGTGAGCTTTTCCGGCGCGATCGCCCACGGAATTTTATTGATTGGTGCCGTTGCTGATCGGGCGAATTTTTCCGACGGCAGTTTTCTGAAAATGGCGGCCCAAGGATTGCAGTGTCGGAATAGTCGGGGCGATCGCCTGCGGTTGGGGAGCGCCGACTGTAGCGAATCGGATTGGAGCGGATCCCAGCTTGTGGACCTCCATGCCCCCTGGAGCTGCTGGGCAAACGCCAACCTCAGCAACGTCAACCTCAGCAATGCCAACCTGCGGGGTGCAAAACTTTGGCGAGCAAATCTGCAAGGCGCGAACCTGACAGGAGCTTGTCTGCGGGGATCAGACCTACGGGACGCGGACCTGACGGGCGCAATTTTCGATATCAATTGTTTGGATGGTGCGCTGCTTCCTCAAAAATTTTTGAATAGTTAACTTTTACTTGGGTTATATATTGAATCTTTTAATCGGTGGATGATTGCGGATCTTTCAGATTTTCGGCACAGTCAAATTTGTTATGAAAGACAATTCAGCAAAATATCCCAAGCCGAGTTTAGGTGCGGGATTTTTTTTGCCACCCATTCCGTAGACTGCTTCTCGAGGCTGACGTAACCTTGCGAGAACTGAATTGGATGCCAGCGGACAGATAGGTGTTTGTTGCGAATTTTGCGAATTTTGAGTCAGGCGATCGCCCGCAAGACGTATTCTTGAAGACGCTGACGAATACGCCAACCTACGCCTTAATTCAGCCCCTATGAAACGCCGCCAAATCCTGGGCAATATGGCCCTGAGCGCCTCCGCTGCAACCGTCGCCGCCTGCACCAACGGAGCGGGACCAGCAAGCTCAACCGGAGAAGGCAGCAGCAGCCTGCCCAGCGTTGAATGGCGAATGGCGACGAGCTGGCCCAAGTCCCTGGAGACCATCTTCGGTGGCGCTCAGGAGGTGTGCGATCGCGTGGCAGCCATGACCGGCGGCAAGTTCAAAATCACGCCCTACGCTGCCGGAGAAATCGTAGGTGGGCTGGAAGTTTTCGACGCTGTGCAAGGTGGCAGCGTGGAATGTGGGCACACCTCTGGCTACTACTACATCGGCAAAAACCGCGCCTTCGCCTTCAGCACCGCCGTTCCCTTTGGTCTAACGGCACAGCAGCAAAACGCTTGGCTATATCAGGGTGGCGGGCTGGAATTAATGAACGAAGTCTACGCCAAGTTCAATATGCTGGCGTTTCCTGCGGGCAATACCGGGGCGCAGATGGGGGGCTGGTTTAAAAATGAAATCAACAGCTTGTCGGACTTGCAAGGCTTGAAAATGCGGCTGCCGGGCATTGGTGGCGATGTAATGAGCGGTTTGGGGGTCAACGTCCAGGTGCTGCCGGGCGGTGAAGTTTACCTGGCGTTGGAGCGGGGAACCATCGATGCGGCTGAGTGGGTTGGTCCCGCCGATGATGAAAAGTTGGGGCTACAGAATGCTGCTAAGTTTTACTACTATCCGGGCTGGTGGGAACCGGGGGCGACGCTGGACGCCCAGGTGAACAAGGCGGCGTGGGATCGGCTGCCGGTGGAGTATCAGGAAATTTTCAAGACGGCGACCTACCAAGCCAATGCCAATATGCTGGCGAAGTATGAGGCGCTTAATCGAGAAGCTTTGAAGCGCTTGATTGACGGCGGCACACAGCTTAGAGCTTACTCTCCAGAAATTCTAAAGGCGGCGCAGAAGGGCTCAACGGAGCTACTGAATAAATTTGCCAGCGAAGACGCGACCTTCAAAAAAGTGTTTGATCAGTGGAGTGCCTTTAAGGATCAAGTGTCAGCATGGAACGCCATCAATGAGCTGAGCTACGAGTCGTTTGTTGCCCCGTCCTAGGTGATTTGTCATTGCTGGCGCTGAGGCAGTAGGGTTTGCCGCTAAGGAGTCGTTGCGAGGGTGGGCGATCATTTAGCATGCTTAACCTAGGATCCGTAGCAGCTTAGGAACTCCACATCAGCTTGCGCTCCTGCCTGTCTTTGTCCGACAGTTCGGTCATCACGATCATGTCATCACCGTCTCCAAAGATGGGTGGATTGGGGTACATCGCATATCCTTCGCCTACAAAAATGCAATATCCCTCAAAATCCAGTTCTACGAAGTGGGGAGCGTCCATTTGATGGGATCCCGTCTTAATTGCAAATCCGTACACCTTCGCAGACGTTAGCTCTTTTCCGACGGCTTTTTTCCAAGGGTCGAACTTAGCAACATTCCATTTCACGAAAATAGAGTCGGGTAAATACGCACTATCTTTTCCCACGTGCAGAGAGAAGTGATCTTTCCATCCAGCATTTTCGTCCCAGGTGATGAAAATCTTCTTGTCTGAAAACTGAAGAATAACCTCCCCAGCAAAGGTGAAAGCAGTTTGTTGTATATCTTCTTCATCTCTCTCGTAGTCGAGACAGAGAAGCTCCACTTCCACTAACTTTGATCCAATTACTTTCTTCAGTTCACCGGTTACACGCTGCTCTAATAGATTCTCCATCTCGATATTGAAGTGGAATCGATATGTGTTTCCATCGCGTTCTATGTGCCGGTTGAGGTCAGGATGGGCGATCGCTCCCCTCCATCATCACTACCATTTAGCGCATTGCCGTCTAGTCCTTCTCCTTCTTCCTCTTGATCCGACTCTTCCTCTTTGCGATAGACCGCCAAGTCGAACCAGAAAATCGTACCGACGCCCTCCTCACTGGTTAGATTGACCTGGCTTTGGTGTTTCTCCATAATGTTGCGCACAATGGATAGCCCCAAGCCGGTTCCTTCAAGGGTGTGAACCCGATTTTCAACTCTGAAGAACCGGTCAAAAATTGCCGACTGATCGTCCTTGCTGATGCCCAAACCCGTATCCGCGATCTCAATACGCACCAGCTCCAGCCCCGATGGAGCATCCTCAGGCTCGGCTGTCTTGGGGGTGTCGTTGTATTCGTGGGCTTCGTGGACATCACAGGCAGGCCATAGGGTCGGATGGGCATTGGGATGTGGAGGATGGTAGGCACGAATGCTAACTTGCCCACCCTTTTCCGTAAATTTCAGCGCGTTGCCCACCAGGTTGGCGAATACCTGTAGTAGCAGGTCGTAGTTGCCCCGCACCGCCGGCAGCCCTGCATCTACCTCCTGGGTTAGCTCAATGCCTTTGTCGCGGGCGTTGAGTTGGCAGGTACGCAAGGTTTGCTCAATGGGCACAGCGATATCGATCGCATCAAAAGCATAGCGACGACTAGACTCCAGCCGGGATAGATCCAAAACGTCGTTCACCAAACGGGTCAGGCGATCGGTTTCATTGTTCGCCGTCGCCAGAAACTCTCGCTGTTGCTCCTGGCTTAGATCGTCGCCATACTCGTGCAGCGTTTCAATAAACGACTTGATGTTGAACAACGGCGTCCGCAGCTCATGGGAAACGTTGCTAATAAACTGGCTTTTGGCTTCGTTTAGCTCAACTTCCCGCGTAATATCCTGCACCGTAATGGCGATCGCCTTCACGGTATCGCTACAGCGGACGCTCGGTCCCGACTCTTGATTCTCCAGCTCAGGATAGAGCGATAGCGGCAGCGGCAAAAGGCGATCGCCAATGTCCTTTGCCCCGTCGCCATCGATTTCTGCGCCATCTGCCACCCGCTGAGCCAACACAGTACTCAGCAAAATCCGCACGGTCCGCTTCACCGGCTCCGTCAGGGTAATCCGAAACTCTTCCGCCGTCGTCTCTCCCTCCGCCAGTTGAAACAGCGGACGGGTCAATTTCACCTGAATTTCCTGGGGCAAATGGTAAAGGACGCTCTTACCAATAATGTCCTCCTCCCAGCCCAAAATCCGCTTCGCTGTCGGATTGGCTAAGACCACCACCAGGTTAGGCGCCAGCAGCACCGCTCAATCGGCGATCGTTGATACCAGCGTATCCAGCTTGGCCCGACTAGCCGTTAACTCCTCAATATTCTGCTCTTCATAGCGTTCCAGCCGCTCCGCCATATCGTTGAAATTAACGATCAGCTCCCCCAGCTCACCGCCAAAGGGCAAATTAACCCGCTGCTGGAAATTTCCAGTCGCAATACTTTTAACCCCCACCAACAGCTCCTTGATGGGCTTGGTAATGGTCAGGGCGTTAAACACCGCCCCCAAAATAACCATGACCCAGATGGAGACAAAGACCGCAATGGTCACATCCCGCGTCAGGGTGGATGAGGCGACCACTGTTGGATTTGGGTTCGTGCCCACTGCCAGCACGCCCAAATAGTCGCCGTTGTGCTTCAGTGGAACAAACACGTCCGTCACCTGACCGTCTGGGCTGGCGTGTTGGCGGGCTACCGGGCGATCGCCATCTGCGTCATAGCCCTCGGGAAATTGAATCCGTCGACGCAGCGTTAGGGTCGTTTGAACGTCCCTAGAAAAAGGAATTCCGTAAAAAATCCTGCCTTCTTGATCGGCGTAGAGGAGATAGCGCACGCTGGAGGTGCTGTTATAGAAACGCTCCGATAGCTCCTCCAACTCCCCCAAA
>JBCCTE010000285.1:0-5009 GCA_039198915.1 Cyanobacteria bacterium P01_D01_bin.73
ATGCTCTAGGGCTCTGCCTTGCATTTTGTATCCAAGCGGCAACGTGAAATAATGAATTCAGTGATTAATGAAAATGATTATCAATAATCAGGTGGTTGCCACCTGATCTAGTTCCTCACCAACCCGCTGCACGCTGCCCAAGTGCTGCCATGACTTCTCCCCTCCCCCATAGCTGGAGCAACCTACTGCTGCCCAGCACTGCCGATGATACCCGATTGCTCCATGCGGACAGCTCTGATGTAATTAGAGTTTGTCCAAAGTCCCTTGGGCAGGGGTACCACCAGTACATTCCACTGCGGGATGATTTGATGCTGGTGATTTTGGATTACACCTTCAATCACGATGTGGTGGTGGACGCTTCTGGACCGGGGGACAGTTTGGAGCTGACATTCCATTTGGAAAGTCGGGCTGCGGACCAAACCTTTTTTGTGCCTGATTTTGGCTGGTCCAACTTGTCCGTAATTCCAGCGCGACAGCGTTTGCGAAAGGTAGAGCTGTTTTTTAAGCGCCCTGGGCTGACGGAGCATTATTTTGAGTTTCTAGATCGTCTCGATCCGGGTACGTTTGATGTGATCGGCAATATGGTGCAGTCGGTCAATCGGCTGTTTCACCACCGCCGGGGTGGGAGCTCAAAGGAGGCGATCGCCAGAATGGTGGATCGCATGCATGATGTTCGCGATATTCAGCCGCTATACGTCCTGGACCATAATTCAACGGGGGTGCTGCGTCGCGACGGAGTTGAAATTGACTATGCCATTGGCACGCCGTTGACTGAGGCGATGCGCCCAATTATCAACAATATTTTGAGCTGCCCCTACCAAGGAAGAACGCGGCGATCATACCTGGAAAATCAGGCGGAAAAGCTGATTGAGCTAAGAATTGCGGCGATGGAGGAAAAGCTGCGGATAAGCGCTAGTGCCGACTATATTCGTCAAGCGAGTGCAATTTTGAGGCACAATTTTGTTAACCCTCCCAGCGTGGAAGAGCTGGCGCGGTTGGTGGGCACAAATCGTTTTAAGCTCAATCAAGGATTCCGACAGGTTTACGGCACAACGCCCTTTGGCTATTTGCGCAATTGTCGGCTGCGTAATGCGCGATCGCTGCTCTTGATGTCGGAACTATCCGTTGCCCAGGTGGCCGAGGAAGTGGGCTACACCTGCCGCAGTAAGTTTGCAACGGCTTTTCGCCAGAAATATTGCATCAATCCCAAAGCGTTCCAGATACGGGCATGGGGTTGGGCAAGCTAACTCAGCGGGGTAATTAATTGCAAACCTAGTCTGCAAACCTAATCTTCGCTGTTCGCTTGGATTTGAATGACCACCGCCGTCATATCGTCTCCGTTGCTCATATCCGGTCCCATAAACTCTTGGATACGCCCAAATAGCTTGTCCAAGGTCGCCTCAGCTCCATTCCCTTCAGCGCACAGTTCTTCTACTACTTTCACCAGGCGCTCTTCTTCAAAGCGATCGCCCTTAGCATTAGCCACGTCCGTCAGTCCGTCGGTGTAATAAACCACCGTATCGCCAGGATGGAGCTGGGTTTGCCTATCCTCGTATTGACTATCAGGAGCCAAACCAATCAGCATCCCTGCCGTGTCCAGCGTCTCTAGAGCCTGCTCCTTTGCACGCCAGATTAAAGGCGGATTGTGGGCCGCATTGCTGTAAGACAACATCCCTGTTTCCGGGTCGTACTCTGAGTAAAACAGCGTGACAAAGCGGTGGGAATTTTCTAAATCGGCGTACATAACCCGATTCAGGTGGTGCAAAATTCGCGCTGGAGAGTGACCGTTTAACACCTCCGCCCGCAGCATCCCCCGGGTCATGGTCATAATCAATCCCGCCGGGACACCCTTGCCCATCACGTCACCGATCGCAATTCCCCAGGGGTTGGTGGCGAGGGGTTGGGTCGCTTGGGCTGGGGCTTGCTGGTCGTGGTGGTGGGGAATAAAGTCGTAGTAGTCGCCGCCGACGCGATGGGCCGTCTGACAGCGGGCAGCGATCGCCATCTGAGCAATATGGGGAGGGCGTCGGGGCAATAAACGTAGCTGGATTTCTGCGCCGATTTCCAACTCCCGATCCAACCGCTCCTTACGTTTCAGTTCGACGTTTAGCTCGTCATTATCAATGGCAACCGCCGTTTGATCCGCCACCAGGCACAGCAGCTTATGGCGAGTGTCGCTGAGGACAAATTCATCGCGATCGCCAAAGACATAGAGCCGCCCTCGCTGAACGCCATTAACCAGAATCGAAACCCCATCAATCCGCATTTCATTGGGGATTAGTTCTTGAACCTGACTTTCCAGCACCTCTACCGCCTGGCGACCTAGCTCGGCTGGGGTCAGCGTATGGGCCGTAGCAGTTAGGGAACCGGTGGTCTGACGGGCAGATATTTCCAGCGATCGCCGTATGACCTGAACCGGCGACTGCCCTGCCTCCTCCGTACAGTGCAACTGTTCTAGGCGCACCTGCCCATTGGAGCGAAAGAGCAATAGCGCTCCCCCATCAGCGTTACAAACTCTGCTGGCAATCAGGGGAATTAACTCGAGAAACTGATTAATATTTTTGAAGCTGCGTAGGGCAAAGCCCAAAGAACTCAGCAGATCCTGGACCTTATTTTGCTCACGGCTTAGCTGGGCTACCAACTCCTTCAGGGCAAAGACCGGCTCGCGATCAGCCACGAGGGCGGGTCCTTGAGACTTGCTTGGGGGGGAAGAGGAGGGGTGTGCAGCAGTCATTATTGGCGGCCACGGCGGTGGCGGTTAAGGGGAGTGACCCTGGATACTAGCGGAAATTGGTCAAGGTTGGAGTGTTAAATGGCAAGGAATGTTATGGATGATAAAAAAATGAGATCCGCGAGATAGGTAGATAGTAGATCAGTTTCTGAATACTGTGTGATTTGTTTTCGATACTTTGGATTAAGGACTGTCCAGCGGCGAGTTTCGGTAAGTTTCAAGGAAAACGCCGTTAAGGTTCCATTTGTTCGCTGCCCTGCACTGGATGTCAGGAGCGATCGCGAAAGTTATTGCATAGTCATCGCTACACTTCAGCGGAAGGAAAGATATGTTGTCCAGTAGGCGGGGCGTGTAGTTGGACTGTTAGCTAAGCTGCGAAGGCGCAGGATAGCGAGATTTAATTACAGCGACGACCTGATCGATACTCATACCGTCTGTCACCAGCTCCCAGGCATCGGCAGCTTTGCGTAAGGGAGCGATCGCCCGAGAACTGTCCAGGCGATCGCGCTCTTGGATTTCTGCCTCCAGCGTGGCAAGGTCGGGGCTGGGCTGGTTGCGAGATTTAAGATCCGCTTGACGGCGACGGGCTCGTTCAGCGGGAGTCGCGGTCAGGAAAACCTTGACCTCTGCATCGGGGAAGACGTGGGTGCCAATATCGCGCCCCTCCGCCACCAGACCGCCCCTGTCTCCCATGGCCTGCTGCTGAGCCACCAGCGATCGCCGCACCTCGCCGTGAGCTGCCACCGCTGAAACATTCGCCGTCACCTCCGCCGTTCGAATCGCCTGGGTGACATCGTGGGTTTTTCCTTGGTAGGTAATTTCTACCTTGGCTTCGGCATTTTCGCCGGTGCCCGCCGGAGCCGATAGCTGAATTTGAGCTTGGCTTACCAGATCCGCAAGGGCTAGGCGATCGCTCGGATCCTTCCCTTCGTGCAGCGCCAGCCAGGCCGCCGCACGATACATGGCTCCAGTGTCCAGGAAAATCAGCCCCAGATCCCACGCCACCCGCCGGGTCACAGTCGACTTACCTGCCCCCGCCGGACCGTCAATGGCAATAATGGGCTGGCGATCACGCAGCAGCAGATTATCAATCAGACGCGCTGGCCCCACTCTCGCCGCCACCGCCAACAGCCCCAACGATTCCACCGATTCCAGCGGTTGCAGGGTTTCTGGATGCACCAGGTCGAGATAGTCCAGGGTGATCGCTTCCCCCGCCGTCGCCAATACATCCTGCGCCACAGTAATAAGAGCCCTTCTTTGGCGATCACCCGCATCAAAACGAGCCTGTGCTGCCTGGAGTGATCTCGATAGAATCAGCGCCGTTTGCCGATCTGTTTCAGATAGATATCGATTGCGAGAACTTAGAGCAAGCCCATCTAACTCACGGACGATGGGGCAGGTCACCACCTCCACGGGCGTATTCAAATCAGCAATCAAACGCCGCAGAATCGCCACCTGCTGGGCATCCTTTTGACCGAAATAGGCGTGGTCCGGCTGAACAATACTGAGTAGCTTGGTGACGATGGTGGCGACGCCGGTGAAATGCCCCGGTCGCGATCGCCCACACAGCACCGAGGTCATCGACGGCGGCGGCACTACCTGGGTAACTTTCCCCTCAACAATCCCCAGTGCCTCCGGTGTCGGCACAAATATCGCATCCACACCCTCTGCTGTACACAGCGCCAGGTCCGCATCTAATGCCCGAGGATATTGTTCCAAGTCTTCGTTGGGACCAAATTGCAGCGGATTGACGAAAATCGACACGATCACCAGTCCGTCCTGGTTGCGCGATCGCTCAATTAAACTGCGATGTCCATCGTGAAGCGCCCCCATGGTGGGAACCAGCCCAACGGTGTGATCGCCCGAATCTTGGCGAAATAACTCCACAAAACACCGTACAGCCGCAACGCTTCTCAGAACTTCCATGCTCCCCCCAAGTCACCCACAGCGGGACGACGTCAAAAAACACCGTGCCTAGAGTACACCAGTCCATCACGGCGTCAGCACAAAGCACCTAAACAAAGGAACAGGGGCAAAGCGCCTGGATAAGTTACAAAACTGGCACAAGCGGCTTATAAACAGTTTTTTTTGCCGACATCATTTGAGTGTGCAAATCCAGTGGACGGATCCTGGCGGCAAATTTATATTCTTAATCAATGCGGTGAGCCTCAATACAATCCAGATTGATTTAGAAGATTAGATATCGTTTCAAAAAAATCGCCACCCCAGCGCCCTACCCCAACGCCACAAAAAGTGATGATAGTTGCGGCGATCGCTC
>JBCCTE010000286.1:0-5005 GCA_039198915.1 Cyanobacteria bacterium P01_D01_bin.73
AAATTCTGCCTCTGCATGGGCACACCTGGTGGGTGGACCAGCGGTGTCTTGTCACTAAAAAGGCACCCTCCGAAGAAGGTGCCTGGGTCTGTGCCCTGTCAGTTAATGAAAATTGGTTTCGCCTGTCTTAAATATTCAGAACTAGTTTGTTTAGAACTATTCCTGAACCTTGGGACGGGGCTTTGCGGGACGAGGGACATTGCGGGGCTCGGACCGGGGAGCCCCGCTGCGATCGCCACGTCCAGAGGGATGACCGCCGGAGGGACGCCGTCCACCGCCTCTGCCACCAAAGGAAGGTTTTTTGCGCTTTTGCGGCGGCAGTGCGCCCATGGGGGTGCCGGACAAAATCGTCAGCTTATCCTCCTTACGCATCACCTGAATATCCCAGAAGTGACCCACGGCGCGATCGCCCAGCATCCCTTCTAAGCGCAGCTTAAACGCCTTACCCTTATGCTTCGGCGGGCGCGGCAGCTGCTTAATTTGCACCATCACGAAATGCTCATCCTTAGATTGGAGAACCACCTCGCCGCGAATTGAAAATCCGTCTTCCGGCACGTGATAAGGAATCGCCTTCGGTCGCGCTTTCCCCGGTTTCGGTGCTGGTTCAGCAGGCTTACTAGGCGCTGCCGGGCGAGCGGGCTTAGCGAGGCGAATTACCTTTGGCCCCTCAGATTCACTGGAGTCGTCGGATGACTCACCGGCATCATCACCATCGCTAGTCGCCGTCGCCTCAGCCTCGCCATCATCGCTAGCTTCCGCACTGGCGTTAGTTTCTGCATCGGCGGGTTCTTCAACGGCAGACGTCCCTTCCGCTGCTTCCCCCTCGGGCGTTGTCTCCTCATCCTCAGCGTTCTTGCTAAGGGTTTCCGGCTCCCAAATCCCCACAATTTGCATATGAAGATTTTCGGCACGGGTGCGAGGATAAACAACCCAAAGATGGTCAACGTTTAGGTCGACATGCTTCTTAAGTAGGCTCATAACCCGCCCCAGTAGCACCGTATTCACCGTGGTGCCGTCACTGGTCACCATATGACCTTTGGTGAACTGGTCCACGTCGGGAACATAGCGCCCTCGTACGAGACCGATCGCCCGGTACTGTAACGTCTCACTCGGGGGAGGAATGGGGCTGGGCTTATTTGGGTCTTCCCCTTCCGCCAGGGGGAAAGCTAGACCGGTATTGGTCGCCGGGAGAGTGGTATTTTGCGCTGCGGGGGTAGCGATCTCCGGCTTAGGAGCAGCTTTCGGCGCTTTGGACACTGGTGGAGTGGGTCGCTTTGGGGCAGTTGGTGGAGCATTTGAGGATGGATCGGACGGGCACATAAAACCTCCTTACGGTGGTATGGAGACGGACACTGACAGGCTTCCTTACCATTTTGCCAAGGCCAGGCTGCCATTGTTGTGGCGCGGCAGGTTGGCAAAATCAGTAACTTTAGAAGGCACTGAAACGGGATTAATGTATCCCAGGATAAAGTCAAAATAGGCAGACAGACTTGGCTGAGTCTGTGTCCCCCGACGGGCAGTCGTGAGCTTAAAACGAGCCGTAAGTGACAATACGATTTAAATCAGTATTGTCACGGATATCAGCTATTAGCGCTGTTTTTATACGCACTTTTTGCTCGAAATGTCCGCTATTTTGACTGGTCTATTTTACTGAATGCGCCATTGAGCATCAGGTGTCCGTATGATTCTTGATCTTTTCTTCGTCTTTCTCAGCTTTTTCGCCGCTTCACGGTTTATTTAGCCACTTTTAGCGTTATCTACGCTCCTTAGCGATCGCCTCAAATACCGACGTAATGAAGAGTAGGAGATCCAGGCGGAGGAGGGGTTTGTCCAGGTGCGATCGCTCCAAACCAGCGCGGCAACTAAACGGGGGCAATAGTATAGTTGGTTGATTAATTGCTAATGATTGCTGGACTGTCGTAACGATATCTTCAACAATTACGCTAATTACGCTTAGATTCATTTCGGCGCGCCTTGGTTATGCGGGGTTACACATGCGTGGTTACAACTTTGTAGTTACAGCCGTAACAACTAGGCGACGCCGACGACAGTGCTTTCAGGTAGAGGAGTTGGGCTGTGGCTAAGGATTCATCAAAACAGTCGTCGAGACGGTGGTGGATGAGCGGGATTTTGATCCTGGCGCTGCTGGCGTTTTTGGGGCTGTCGGCGCTGCCGTTGATCGGTGGCTTGATGGGACAGCAGGGGGGCTACGGCGGCAGTACGCCGGCTCAGTCAGCAGCTACCGATGAGCGATCGCGGCTTCAGTCTGAGGTGCAGGCTTTTGAGACGGTGTTGCAGCGGGAGCCGGAGAATGAAACGGCGTTGCGAGGGTTATTGGAAGCTCGGCTGCGGCTGGGGGATGTGGCGGGAGCGATCGCACCGCTAGAGAAGCTGGCGGAGAAGAATCCCGAGGAGACCCAGTACAGCATTTTGCTGGCCCAGGCTAAAGATCAGCAGGGTGATCGCGAGGGCGCGGCGTCAATTTATCGCAAGATTTTGGAAACGTCGCCGCTAGAACTTCAGGCATTGCAGGGGCTGTCGGTGCTGCTCGTAAGTCAAGAGCGTCCCCAGGCGGCGATCGGCTTGATTCAGGAGGCGATTGATACTGCTAATAAGCGCAACGAGGAGCAGCCGGGAGCAGTAGAGATGCTGTCGCTGCGGATGTTGCTGGGGCAGATTTACGCACAGCTGCGACGCTTTGATGATGCGATCGCTACCTATGACAAGGCGGTGGAGCTGGATCCCCAGAATTTCCGACCGATTTTGGCTAAGGCGATCGTGCTGAAGGCAGACGGTAAGGAAGACCAGGCGCAGCAGCTCTTTGCGACGGCAACCAGTTTGGCCCCAGACCAGTACAAGGATTCCATTCAGCGGTTAGCAACGGCGGCCCCCGGCGATGATACGGGACTGGCTATTCCTGAGGCGGGTGCCAGTGGCGCTCCCTCCGGCGGCGAAACGCGAACGCCTCCCACACCGACTCCAGGGTCCAGCACGGAGCCATAGAGGAAAACGCCGCTAGATTCCGGAAATTTCTGGGGGTCGTGAGAGGTTACGAATTGCGGAACCTCTCGATTGCATTTGCTGTCTTAACTAAGGACGATCGCCTAGTGCGATCGCTAGGATAGGTTTGCTGAAGTTAATTCGCCGAAGTTAACGTGCTGAAGTTAATGCGTGATCAGTCGGTTTCCTAACCTGAGGGTCTGAAGACTTAACTTGAAAGCACCGTCAGCCTAATCTCACCGTTAACCTTACGGACTGCCATGGCCTCCTCAGAATCCAAGCTCGACGACGTCCTCGCTCCCTTCCGACGATCGCAATCTGAAACCCTCGAGGATCTACCGCCTCGGCGATCGCGGATTTCCGTTCCCAGCCAGGATCCCAATGATTCAAGGTTTATCAGCCAGGTGGGAGGCGGCCTAGACGGCGTCGCTCGGGTCGGCGATTTGCAAGATTCTGCGTTTTGCTCCGGCTCACTGCTGCTTTCCGGTCGCCATGTACTGACGGCAGCCCATTGCTTCAATAATCCCAACGGCACCCCCGACCTCAACCCCAATCCAGCTTCTTTGCGGGTGCGCTTCGACACCATTGAGGGTCGTACGGTGCTGCCGGTTAGTCGGGTTTTTATTCACCCTGGCTGGACCGCTGATAGCGACTCAAATAACGACATCGCCATTATTGAGCTGGGAGCTGTTCCCCCTGACGGAGCTGATCGCTACGATATTTTCCGGGGCTCCAATGAGGTGGGTCAGATAACGGTGCGCGCAGGCTTTGGCACCCCCGGCACCGGCTTTACCGGCGAAGTGGCAAGCACGGACATTCCCATTCGCCGAACGGGACAAAATCGCTACGACGTATTGGGGGAGGCGTTCTCGCCTGGGGTGATCCCCGGTACCCAGTTGGGCTACGACTTTGACAGCGGTCAGCCGACTAACGATGCGATCGGTCGTGAGTTCGGCATTCGCGGAACGGGCGTGGGTGGCTTGGAGGTGGGCTCCACGGGTGGCGATTCCGGCGGTCCCGGTTTTATCAATGGTCAAATCGCCGGGGTGGTCTCCTACGGTTTCAGTCCGTCGACGCCGGGGATCGATTTCACCGACGGGAATGACACCAGCTTTGGGGAGATTTTCGCCGATACGCGGGTGTCTGCCTATCAGGGGTGGATTGATACGACCCTGGCGCAGTCCAATGCCGGCAACGATACGTTTGTGGGCACCAGCCGCAGCGATCGCCTCTTCAGCAACGCTGGCAATGACACAGTGCAAGGGGGCGCGGGCAATGATTTAATCGCAGCCGGTCGCGACAACGACGTGCTGTTGGGTAGCGAAGGCAATGATTTGCTGTTCGGCAACCGAGGTAACGATATCGTCGATGGTGGCGACGGTGACGACGTCCTGTTTGGTGGGCGCGACTTTGATACGTTAATCGGCGGCAATGGTAACGATTTGCTAAGTGGTGATCGCGCCAGGGACGTACTGACGGGCGGTCCAGGTAGCGATCGCTTCGTGCTCAATGTGGAGCTATCGGGCTTAGATTTGGGCGCAGCGGACGTTATCACTGACTTCAACCGGGCAGAGGACTTTATTGCTCTGACGGGGGGGATTACCGAACCTCAGCTTGATTTCCAATTCCTTAATGGCTCAACAGCCGTCCGAGTGCGAGCAACGGGTGTGATTTTGGGCGTCTTCAGCAACGTTGCCCCTGGTCAGCTAAGTGCTCGATTTATTCCGTTCTAGGGGCTGCCGCCTAGAGCCATACCAATATCGCCCGGGAATGCTCCATCGACAGGAAAGCAATTTCCGTCCTAATATATGGCCTATCTGTCAAGACCATTTGGCAAAGGTTACGTTGACCCGGGCAAAGCGTAGACGAAATATAGATAAAAACAGCGCCCCTGGTTAACGCCCCTACGTTTTTCCCTACTTTTTCTCAGAGTCCTACTGGTTTGGATACTCGGATTAAAGCTCAACGGGTTTTGGAGGAGCTGGACGGTGGATGAATTAAGGAC
>JBCCTE010000287.1:0-4986 GCA_039198915.1 Cyanobacteria bacterium P01_D01_bin.73
GATCGCCGTGCCAACGACTGGCTTAAGCAATATCAGCCCCTCCAGGCTCAACTTGTGCAACAGCTTCAACAGGGCGTGCCGCCAGCGATGATTGCTTTGATCCCCCAATGCATGGTCCTCAGTACGGGGCAGTATCAAGTGATCGATGCCCAATGTATCAACCGTTCCATCGAAGAACTTTAGAGAAACCTTGAAACCTTGACTCAGACTGAATCGACTTTGGGATCATTGCTACTTAGTTAAATAAACAGCGACAGGACGCAAAAATTACTGCAGAATAGTGGAGATCACGGGATCGTTGTGGGCAGAGCCTTTGGCTGAACACTAGGCTGTTTCCGTGACATTTTGATGGAGCGTTTGGTGGAGCCCCATTGCGGCGTCCTTTTCAAACAATGCATCTTGATGTGTACCAGTTTGGGCACATTAAATCCATATAAAGATGCATAAAAATATGCACACTAACTATTGCTAAAGGAGGCAAGGGACGTGGGTTGGCGAGTCCGGGCAGTTCGCGGTGCAACAACCGTTTCCGAAAACAACATCACCGCAATTCGAGAAGCGGTGCACGAATTACTGGATGAGCTGGAGTTATATAACTCGTTAGATATGGCAGAGGTGGTGAGCGTTACCTTCTCTGTCACCCCGGACTTGGATGCGGTGTTCCCCGCGGCGATCGCTCGGGAGCGCAATAAGTGGGATACGGTGCCATTAATCGATGTTCAGCATATGGCGGTAGCTGGCAGCCTGCAGCGCTGTATCCGATTTCTGATTCACTTCAATACCCCCGACCCCAACCAGCGAATCCACCATCCTTACCTGCGCGGAGCTCGCCACCTGCGCCCCGATTGGGTTTCTGCCCAAACGACAGCTTTGAAAACTGCTGCTGAAGTGTCTCAAAAAATTCCCCTCGCCGATGGTGCGGCCGTTGGCGGATGACCTCTGATACCCGCTTTTCCGATGTTCGAGCCCTTGATGCTCTGCTAAATCAGTTGCCGACGCCTCTATTTGATCCCGCGCCGTTGCGGCATTACGTAGAGCTGGCGAAGCTGAACCAGGAGATTGCAACCTTAATTCGGATAATTGAGCCGTATTTAAAAGATGCTTCGACCTATCGGCAGCAAGTTTGCCAGGCGATCGCCCAGGAAGACGCCGATGCACTGAGGCGGGCAGCCCACACTCTAAAATCCAGTAGTCGCTCCCTGGGAGCAATAGAGCTGGGCAAAATCTGTGAGGCAATGGAGCAAAATGCAATTGCTAAGCGGTTTGCGATCGCCTCGCTTCAGCGAAGGAAACTTGAAAAAGTTTTCGACGAATCAGTCAGGATTTTGACTCAACTTAGTCAAGATCTATCGCAGTAGTGAAGACTGAATTGAAGCTAACTGCAACCCTTAAGAAGGTGATGATTCTCGACGTCATCTCCTAAACTTCGGTATTCGTTTCTAAAAAACACCGTTACTAGATTATGAGCAACGCCGAACAGATTGAGTCTTTAGCAGCCGAAATTGGTGAAATCGTTTATATCGATGTAGCAAAGTGGCATCTATATTTAAACACCGCAAAACTGCATACTTCCTTAGCGGAAGCCATTTATCCTTTGGCGATTTCTAATGACTTGAGCCAGGCAAAAGTCACCGATATTTTGAAGGAAATGAAAGTTAGCTTGGGTGGCGGCAAACTAACGGCAGATCTATTCGATTTGATACCCGCGCGGTGCCAAAGTGACCTGATGGAATTTCTAGAGGAATATCAACGTAATCTTTAATCCAGTGATCAGTTCACCTTCGCCTGACTAGGATTTTGCTCCAGTTAAATCTGCATTTTGAATTTGTCTTTACCTTTGATCAGCTCCCCTCGCATTAGAAGGGGAGTTTTTTTATGCATGGAATTTTTGCGTGGACTTTTTCCGTGAAGTTTGCCCAGGCGCTTCTTGTTCCTTAGGCGAAGGGGCCAGTAAATACGTCCATTTACTTAGGTTTGAGGACTTAATTACACCCGCAATGCTTCTGCAAAAACCGTGATCCCGTTCTCCGGATCGGGAGATTTCAATTTGGAAAAAGGTACAGGGAGCGTCGTGTTTGACCCGCTTTGTAGCTGCTGAGTTTTTGTGTCTGTACAGATCCTCTGCACAAGATTCCATATCTACGGATCTAGGGAGAAGTTAGCGCCTACCCTGGCACGATTGACAACTCCTGATGGTCTACCTCTCCGTCCCCCTGCCGGCTCGTCGCATACGGTTACCCAATTTAGGGTTTGTCCATCGATTAAGCTCCAAACTCAATAGTCACGAGGTTTAGCTCTCGAGTTTTGACTATTTAAGCGATCGCACTATTCACTGCGCAGAGTTCTTGGAAGTTAATCGATGACATGCATTGGGCAATGCCAATGGGCGAGAGACAGTTCCCGGTTGGTTGCTGAGCATCAACGATTTATCCGTTAGAAACCATGCCACCGAAAGCCCATCTCGAACCCCATCTCTCTCCCGACGCTCTTAAGGATTGTTATCGCCAGTCGAAGGACGCCGTTGAGGCGCGGCGATGGCATTTGTTATATCTGGTGTCCTCTGGGTGGACGATTAAAAAGGCTTCGGGGGCGATCGCCCTCAGCTATGACTATTCCAAGGAAATTGTGCGGCGATATAACCGGCAAGGTCCAACGGCGATCGCCCGACGCAACCATCCTGGGCGATCGTCACCACGGGCATTACTGACAAAAGAACAGCAGGAAGAACTGGCGAAATTGCTTAAGAGTCGCGCTCCCGATGGTCAGCCCTGGTCGGGTCCGAAAGTGGCGGCGTGGATTGCTAAACGGACGGGGCGATCACAAGTGTGGCCCCAGCGTGGTTGGGAATATTTACGACGACTTGGCCCGCAAAATGGGCAAGCCTAGTCTGCTTCCCTAGCTTGCCTGACCAGTAGCTACATCAGCTTTTTGAGTATCGGTTTCTGCCTGTTCTTTCGACTCTACTGCTGACTCTGCGGTTGATTTTTTATCGTCTTTGTTTTCGTCATCTTTGCTGCTGTCGACGACTGGCAGAATTTGCAGCGTGCCATCGTCCAGCATTTCTGCTTCGTCTACTATCGCTAGCTCATTGAGGGGCGTCCAGCCCGGCTGCCATTGCGATTTGTCCTTCAGCATTTTGGCGTTAATCCAAAACCGGACTGAGCGATCGCACGACGAAACCAGCTCTGCGTAAACCCACGGTCCCTGATTTTTGCGATTAACAACTTGAAAATGTCGCCAGCCGAAGGTTTTTTTATTGGCAGTCCACTTTGAACCCAGCAGATGGGGGAATTTTTGTTTCTTCGCCATGGCAACCTATCCCGTCCTGCGACTGTCCTGCGTCTTTGAGCCTTCCTAGGATACTGAAGTGCGGGTGCACAGATAGGGAAGTCTCCAATTAACCTCGCTGCCTTGGAGACCCGTTGGTCCTGCAATCAAAGCTTTAGCTTGCCTCGATTACAGACGAGGAGCAGGGTTGACTTTGCCGGTCGGTTTGTTAATATGTTTAGACGTTCATGGCGGGCGTAGCCAAGTGGTTAAGGCAGTGGATTGTGATTCCACCATTCGCGGGTTCAAGTCCCGTCGTTCGCCCTTAAATTCAATCGTGCCCAAATCCGAAGGTTAGTACGGATTTGGATCAGGCGTCTTCAGAGTCCTCGGCGGATATGGCGGCCTTAAGGTTTTGGTACTCACGTGAACTGATCAGACCTTCCTTCACCGTTTTGGACCAAAGGTTTTTGCCTTCCTTGTCCGTCCGATCCTCTGCGACGGAGAGCAGCGCTTCACCGTCTTCGCGACAGGAAGAACAAAGGCAGTAAGAAATTTTCAGACTTTTGTTGGTGTTGCTGAGCACGGGACCGATGGATTGGCCGGCTTTGCTGAAGTTTTGATTTTTTACTGCCTCCAGAAAGGTATTGGCGTTGTCTGGGGAAACGCCGCCGATGGGAGTTGCTGAGTCATACCATTCATCGCACTCTTCGCAGAATACTTGGGATGCTGCTCCATAGGCGATCGCCCCCGCCACAAATTCCACCAGCGCCAGCTCCACCAACCAATAGATCCAGGTGCCCGTCTCTCCGAGGTTTATGCCATCCCGACCAATTTTGCCAATGGAAATACCCTGCTGGGCATAGTACTTGAGATAGCCTGAAAAGCCAGATTCTCCGACTCTTTCCTCCAGCAGTTGATCGACCCGTGAACCGGATTCGCTACGAAATAGCAAATAATCTGCGCCGTGGGTGGTGCCGTAAATGCAAAGCCCCCCCAGCAAACCAGCAGCGACTGTCAAAACTGGGTTGCGGATTTTTCCCCCGTAGCTGGCGGCGAAGGCGATTCCCCCGGCGGTTGCACCCATAAGCAGCGGGAATACTAGGATGATGTAAATCAGCCGTCCCAACAGATGAATTAGTCCGCCCACCAAGACGTTGCCGAGGACAGTGGATAGACCAAGGCGAACCAGTCCGGAGGCAGGAGCTTTGCCGCTGGGTTTATAGGGTTTCACGGGGATTTGTGTCGCTAAAAAATCCGATTTAACGACCTTAGGGTGAACCTATCTGGCTGGGAATTTTGCGGAGATGTGACACTCTTCAGGGTGGCGATCGCTATCCCTACGATCGGTTCAAAAGGCGACGGGTGGCAATACTGCCTAGTGCCAAACCTGCGATGGCAACCGAGATTGGACTGTGGCTGTGGGTCGCGACTTGGATGGCGCGATCGCCCTGGCTGATTTGGTCCAGCTCGATGCCGCGATCGCCCACGGGAATATCTAGCTGGTCCCAGTGGCTATCTTCACCAATTTCAACGGACCAAATTCCCGTCACTCCAGGCTCCGGCTGAAAAGCAAACCGACCGTCTTCATCGGTGGTGCCAGTCATCCACGGCTGGTCGGGATTTTCGGGTGAGTACACCACCACTGGCGCATTGGGAAACGATTCGATTTCGCTGAAGGTGGACTGAATTTCTAGGGTGTTGGTGCGCTCCGGCAAC
>JBCCTE010000288.1:0-4960 GCA_039198915.1 Cyanobacteria bacterium P01_D01_bin.73
GGATGGCGCCAGGTAGCCCGTGGGATTCCATACGACTGGCAACATTAACGGTGTCTCCACGTCAGCGAAGCAACCTATAACCGCTTAAAAGGTGAATATATCTTCAAACCGCGAGGAGAGATTGAAGTCAAAGGAAAAGGCGGAATGACCACCTATTTTCTACAGTCTAAATATGCATCTGACACCTAGAAAACGCCATCAGTTGCACGCCATTAATTCATTAAATAATTATCCTAGATCATTGGTTTATTAAAACTCATTCTGGATTGCTTCCATGTCTACCATCGACTCTGCCGACAGTAACTCTATTACTAGAAACACTTCTGTTCAAGTGGCCGATCAAGTGAGTCCCACTGATCAGAAAACGCTCAATCAAGATACAGAAGCTGGTGCACGAAGTGATAAAGATGCTCTTAAGGAACTTCGGGTTCTATTGCTGGGAGATGGTATTGATCAGCTAGAGGATCAAGTTGATAATATGCAAGGAAGCCTGGATAAGGTGGAGCATACGCTATACGATCCCCAAGAACTTTTAAATCAGCTGGTACCCATTGGAGCTGATTTAATTGCTCGAGAAATTACCGAGTCTCGAGACAAAATGTGCGAAGCTCTGATGCCAATTATCGATCAGTTAATCTATGAGCGAGGGCAGCAAGATCGAGATTCAATGGGGGAGGCGATCGCCCTAGCGTTACCGGCGGCAATTGCCAACCAAATCAACGCATCGCCTGAAAGTATTGCTCGAGCATTGGGACCGGAAGTTTCTGCTGCAATTCGAGAGCAGGTAAATCTTAAGCGCGGGGCGATCGCTGAGGCCATAGCTGCAGAAATGGGGGAAGCGGTGCAACGTCAAATTGAAATTGATCGCAATGCCATGGTGGATGCTCTCTATCCCATTATTGGCGGCACGATTAATAAATATATGCAGGAGGTGATTAATGAGATTAACGATAAAGTTTCTAACTCTCTCAGCCCTGAAGGAATCAAACGGAAAATCCGAGCGCGGATGCAAGGAGTATCAGAGGCAGAGTTAATCCTGCGTGAGTCGTCGTCTTTTTCCACGCGGGCGGTGTTTTTGATTCACAAGGAGTCGGGATTAGTTATTGCTGAGGTTCAGGGGGATAAATCTGAACGATTAGAGTCAGACATGCTGGCGGGGATGCTAACTGCAATTCGAAGTTTCGCTGCCGATTGTGTTATCGCTAGTGACGGTGGTTCAGAACTCAATGAAATTGAGTATGGTTCTTCTAGAATTCTGCTAGAGGTGGCGGGTTACTGTTATATTGCTGTTATTGCTTCGGGGGATGTTCCTAAGTCTTACCTGCAAAATTTACGCAATATTTTTGGTGATTTAGTTCAAGATTATAGAACAGAGATTTTTGAATTTGAAGGTGATTTAGGCACGATTCCAGGAGCTGTTGCTTCAGAACTCAGCAATTTAATTGAGTCGGGGGCTTCGGGCGATCAAGAAGATAAAGCATCCTCACCGATTTTATTTTGGCTATTGGGAGGAATAGTAGCCGTCATTGCTGGGATTTTCAGTTTTACGACCTATCAAAACCACAGAGTCAATCAGTTAGAAACTGCGGCCGTTGAATCGGTGGCAAAGGATCCAACTTTGGGGCTGTATAGCTTAACGGCAGCGTTGGAGGGCGATCGCATGGTGATGCGCGGTCGGGTACCCAGCGAAAATTTACGGGCGTTGGCAGAGCATCGGGTGGCGACCGCCGTTGGAACCATAGATGAGGGTATCGAGGTTGATAATCAGGTGCGGGCGGTGAATGTTCCTCCCAATCCCACAGCGGTGGCGGCGGAGGTCTATCGTACGGTGCGGGTTCTCAACCAGAGGGACGGGGTAAGTTTGGAGCCGGCCTATCGGCTGCGGTATGACCCGAAGAGCGACACAACCCAGGGGGAAGTGACGGTTAACGGCAAGGTGGGAACGGTGCCGGTGCAGGAAGTTCGATCAGCGATCGCGGCAATTCCGGGGGTGGATCAGGTGGTGACTAACCTGGAACCGGTGACGCCGAAGATTGGCACCCGGCTGTATTTCGCAATTGGTTCGGCAAATGTGGTGGCGATTGATCGGCAGGTTAAGCTAGCGCCGGTTTTTGCCCTGCTGGAGCGATCGCCCCAGATGCGCGTAAAAGTAATTGGCTACAGCCCCGATGATGAGACTGGCGGCAGTCAGACATTGGCTTTGGAGCGGGCGCGACTGGTGCGACAGGATTTGATTGAACGCGGCATCGCTCCCAGTCGCCTACAGGCAGAGGGACGGCTGGGAATACCTCAGGATGTTACTGCGACTTCCCCCGACTGGGCAGGACGGTGCGTTATATTCCAGGCAATTCCCTAGCGATTTAACAAACTGCGGCGTGCCTTCATCTGTCCCATTGACTGAGGCGAATTGACTGAGGCGGCACCGAGCCAAGTTAGGAAAATGCGCTGATGCCAATATGTCCGCTGCCGAAGGTTTTGCCGGCAATGTAAAAATCTTGAGGATAGATCCACTGGGACTCGAGGGGACCGTGGATTTGAATGCCGGTCATCACCGAGTAGTGGAATACGTCGGTGTCTAGGCGGCTAAGCAGTTTGCCCACATCGGCGGCAATGATTTGGCTGGCAAGTTGGGTGATGCCGACCAGGTCTGGGCGATCGCCATATCGCAGCTGGGACAAAATTTTCTGGCGGATAATCGTCTGCTCGATATCCTGCATATCCATTTCAATCATCAACTTTCCCATCTCCAGCTCCGCCACGATCGCCTCCAGCGCACCGCAAGCATGGGACGCATCGGCAATGCCTTCTCGGCTGACCTCGCCCACTTTGCCATAGCGGGAAATGGCAATATGGGGCATCGCGTAAAACGTAAAGCGCCGCAACCCGTCGAGCAAGGGAGTATGTCCCTTCGCCGCCGCCAGCCCCGTATTCCCCATCAACACAAACCCGCCAAGACTACAGCAGTTAAACGTTTTCCCCCAGTACTTAACCACCGCCTCGTATAACGGATCCGTGATCTCGTCACGGCAAATGGCAATCATGCCCATGGTGTTCTCGTCTTCAAAGCCGTATTTCTCTAGCGCCTTTGCAGTCTTCTCCATATAAACGGACAGCGGGAGAGCACCGGGGAAATTTTCCTGGAGGGCACTGACGAAATGGGGACAATTTTGCACGCTAGCTAGTTCCAGCGGAGCGCTATTCCAATCAGAGTCCTGTAAGTTAAATAACTTGGTGAGCTGTGAACGGGAAACAGTTTCGCGTTTTTGGGTCGTGATTGTCATGGGTGGAGTTCGTTTTACGACGGGTTGAGTAGCAAATTTAGGCATGCAAGATTCGAGACAACGGCATCGCTGAATCAAAGAAAATTGCTGTTTGCCCTAGGAATTGGAGAGACACACCCGCAAGCTGCGTCATCCTTACCCCACAACTTCTACTGATGGAAGAAGAAGAAAGCAGGAGTCGAGACCGCAAGGGCCAGGCGTTGGGACTACGTTAGGGAAATGTGTAAAAGAAAACTAGCGATAGTAGTCACGGACACAGTCGATCGCCCAGTCAAAGACCTCTAGCACTTTGTTGAAAGCTGTCGGATCCTTGAGGGTAGACAGGCTGAAGTTTGGCGATCGCCCGACCTCCCGATTTTCCGGAAGTGCCAGACCGATTTTGCTGAACTGCGCCCGCAGCTGGTCCCACTCGTCCTTGCTATCGAAGGGATCCCAGTTGGCATAGTGCTGGGACATAATTTCAAAGCCGCCATCAATGCCGACCTTAAACATTTCGTGCCCCGCGCCGCGACCGTCGCCATACACCGCCACAAAGCCGCCGTAGGTGTCCCCCGTACGCCAGTGGACCTGGAGGCTATTGCGATCGCAGCACCAGTCGTACAGTTCTCGCGCCACTTCCACCTCTTCCTGGGTTTGACGAGCCTCCATTTCCTGGAAGAAGCTTGCCTCATCCCAACGCCGACGCTCTAGGTTGGTCGCCGACTTCTTCTTGCTCGCCTCCGCCGTACGTCCAATGGCTCGCGGCACCAGTGTTTTCAACCCATTATCCTCACCCTGGCCGGCATACTGCTTAATCTCGATCGCCACCAGCTCCGCCGGATCCATCTGCTCATTCAAAAACTCGATCATTCGGCTCAGCTCATCGGGCACCTGGTCCGATACCAAAACTAAGCGAATGCGCCCCGCCTGGAGGTTGGTTTTTACCAGCTGCCAAAAACGCTCCTCATCCTGGTCATGCCCCAGAAATTCCTCAAAAACTTGCTCGGGATCTCGATCAACGTCCCGGCAGTTCGCCTCAAACTGCGACAAAATACTTTCCACCGGCCAGTTCAGCGAAATACTCGCCGCCGCCGTCAGCAAATGCCCCACCGTTCCTTGACGCACTCGAGAGTCAACGCTGCAGTCAATTTCCACCAGGGTCGGCACCCCATCACGGTCTAGGAAAATCCGTTTGCTGGTCCAAAGATCAGTGCTCTCCTCAAAACCGACGCCGTCCTGGCGAACAATCACCAGCCACTCGTCCAACGCCCCTCTGTCTACTCGCTCACCATTTAGCAAGTTGGGATAGCGTTCTAGTAGCTCCTCAAGGAGTGCTTCAGACCCGTAGGATTGCTCCACCATTTCCACAAGACGACCATCATCGCGAACGAGATAAATTCCACTGCTCATAAGGTTTTATCGACTGAGGGTATATCGACTCAATGGGGGGCAACTCTATACGGTTATAGCCCGACTTTTTCCTAGGTTGGTGCAGAAATTAACGCCTCTGAACCAAACTTTTTGAACGGGATTGTGGGCAAAAGCCGAGGGCAAGGGAAGCGCATGGCGTCGACCAAAATTTCCCGCAGCCGGGGCTTCTGTCCACAATCTAAATTTAACGTTAAAAATGCTACCCAAAAGTGATCCGCAGCACGGGGCATAGGGGACTTTCGCACGCCCTAGCTGTGAGCGCCGGTGAA
>JBCCTE010000289.1:0-4950 GCA_039198915.1 Cyanobacteria bacterium P01_D01_bin.73
ACCGTCAGTGCTGCTGCCGAATAGCCCGCCGCCCCCATCTCCACCGGAGTCACCAAACATCCCGCCGCCGCCGTTGCCGCCTTTCAGACTTGTCTGATTACCATTTCCCCCGATCGCCTGGTTCCCGGCAAACCCCACATTATCAACGGTGATACTACCCTTATAGACAAATAGCGCCCCGCCCATTCCGGCACCACCGCCGCCACCATTGCTACTGCCGCCCAGTGCTTTGCCGTTGTTGAGCTTCAGGTTTTCAATCGCCACCGTCCCAGACTTAACGAACAAGGGTCGGAAGCTGTTGCCACCACTAATAATAAAGTTATCCTCCACCACTCCAGTGGTAGCGGGGTCATCGCTCGTGATAGTGATATTGCTGTTCACCAGCCGCGTCATCACCCCTGACATCGTGACATTGGTCTTGAGGATGATGCGGTCATCTCCCATCGCGGCGTTCGCTTCTTTAATTGCTCGGCTGAGGGTACCAGCGATATTGCCGGTGCCATCATCTGTTGCTGTGGTTACGAGAAAGTCAGCCATGGTACTAGATAGGGCGAGGTAGAAGGGCTAGAGAGCAGGGCGGTCCGAGGAAATAATCCCCCATCGCTGGCGTCAAGAAAATGTATAAAACGATGCATTCTTAGCAAGATTGCTTTGAATCCAGTTATCCTCAGTGTCCCAATTAATTTCTTGATCGGAAGGTATCCGTAATTCTTCGTAAAAACGAGGATCCCCCCAACCCCCCTTAATAAGTGGGCTTTCCGTAGTTCGATGAAGCGGAGTTAGCGAGAATCTGCTTCCCCCCTTAGCAAGGGGGGACCGAGGGGGGATCCTCACCCGTGCCGTATCACTGAAATGCTTGGCTGCAGACTCAAACTCTAGGGGATGAAGAGGCGGTTGGAAATGCTGGGCGGTTTGGGCGATCGCCAATCTCCCGACAGCTAGGAAATCTATACTGGAGGCAGCGTGATCGCGAGGCTGAGGAGCAATGGTTCAAGCACGCCCACAAACCGATGTGGTTTACCCGGAAAGCGACGGTCAACCGATGGCAAATAACACGGTGCAGTTTGAATGGATTGTGGCGCTAAAGCAAAATCTGGACCGCCTCCATTTGCCAGATACCGAAATTTTTGTGGCGGGGGATTTGTTTTGGTATCCCGTGGAAGGGCGAGCCGATATTTGCGTTGCACCGGATGTGTTGGTGGCGATCGGGCGTCCGAAAGGCAAGCGCGGTTCCTATCAACAGTGGCGAGAGGATAATATTGCGCCCCAGATAATTTTTGAAATTATTTCTCCCAGCAATACGGTTCAAGAAATGGCGAGAAAGGTGCGTTTTTTCCAGACCTATGGGACACAGGAATATTACGTATACGACCCAGAGCAAAACACCTTTGACGTGTTTCAGCGAGAGGGCGATCGCCTAGTGGGAGGCAGCGCTCCCGACGAGTGGGTCAGTCAGTTGCTAGGCATCAAATTTGTGCGATCGCCCGAAACCCTAACCGTTTACCATCCCAACGGCGAGGCTTTTACTACCTACCAAGAAGAGTGCGATCGGGCGGATCAGGAACAGGCTCGGGCGGACCAGGAATCAGAACGAGCGGACCGGGAGCAGAATCGGGCAGAAAAATTGGCGGCGAAGTTGCGGGCGTTGGGGATGGATCCTGAGTCCTTGGATTAATTCGCAAGAGTTAACTGGTCTGGGCGATCGCCAATTTCATCAGCTGCTCCTGGGAGCTTTCGGGCTCGGCATTGGGCGCTGGCAACCGCTGAAGATATTGCCCGTCCGGCTGTAGCTCCCAGGCATTGCGAGTATCCGCCAACATCACGCCCATAATTTCCTGCAAATCCTGCTTCGCGGCGGCATCTTCCACCGGCGTCACCGCCTCCACCCGCCGGGTCAAATTGCGCGGCATCCAATCCGCGCTACCGATATAAACCTCATCCTCGCCGTCGTTGCCAAAATAAAACACGCGGGAATGTTCCAGCAGCCGCCCAACAATACTGATCACGCGGATATTGTCGCTAACCCCCGGCATGCCTGGACGCAGACAGCAAATTCCCCGAATAATCAAATCAATACTGACGCCCGCCTGGGATGCGCGATACAGGGCTTTAATAATCGGCGGATCCACCAGGGAATTCATCTTGGCAACGATGCGACCGGGGCGACCCTGGCGAACATGGTCAATTTCTCGATCCACCAGTTCAATCATTCGCGATCGCAAATTGATTGGCGCAATCAACAACTTACGGAAGGACTTCTGGCGAGAATAACCCGTTAAATAATTGAACAGATCCGTTAAATCTGCCCCCAAATCCTCGCGACAGCTCAACAGCCCCAAATCCGTGTAAAGCTTCGCCGTTTTGGGATTGTAATTACCCGTGCCGATATGGACATACCGCCGCAGCCCATCGCGATCGCGCCGCACCACCAGCACCACCTTGGTATGGGTTTTGAGACCGACTAGCCCATAGATAACGTGAACGCCCGCCCGCTCAAGGGTCCGCGCCCAGTTGATATTATTCGCCTCATCAAACCGCGCCTTCAGCTCCACCAGCACCGCCACCTGCTTGCCATTTTCCGCCGCCTGAATCAGCGCGTTGACGATAGGCGAGTTGCCGGAGGTCCGATACAGCGTCATTTTGATCGCCAGCACTTGGGGATCGTTCGCCGCTTCAGTAATAAACCGCTGCACCGTCGCTGAAAAGGAATGGTAAGGGTGATGCACCAACAAATCCTGGCGCTGAAGCTCCGTAAAAATACTGATGCTGTCATCGACGGCACCGTCATTATCCAAATCAAACTCATCGGCACCGGCATTGCGCAAACTGCCCAGCCGTTGAACTCGCGTAGGAATCACCGCCGACCAGGGCTGATCCTTCAACTGCGGCAGCGGCAGCCCCATAAAGCTCATCAGGTCGTTCAGCCCCAGCAGCCCTTCCACCTCAAACACATACTCGGGCAACACATCCAACTCGCTGATCAGGCGATCGCGTACCTCGTCCGGCATGGTGGTCAGCACCTCCAGCCGCACCACATTGCCCCCCAGCCGCCGCTTCCGCAACTCCTGCTCGATCGCCAACATCAAATCATCGGCATCGTCCTCTTCCACATCGATATCAGAATTGCGAGTCACGCGGAAGGGGTGATATTCCAGGATTTTCATCCCCGGAAACAACAGCTCGAGGTTGTGGGCGATCGCCTGTTCAATGGGCACTCCCACCCACACAGGCGGCACTTCGTTGGCAATTTCTGCCCACTGTCCCGTCAGCGCCTCACGGTCAAAGCCATCGAGGGATAGCGGCAAAAATCGGCTAAGGGCATTGGGGATTTTGACCCGCGCAAAATGCTCCTCGCCGCTTTCGGGATCCTGGATAAGCACCACCAAATTCGAGCTGAGGTTAGAAATGCGCGGAAATGGGTGTGCCGGGTCCACTGCCAGCGGCGTCAGAACTGGAAAAATCTCTTGCTCGAAGTAGTCGTGTAAATAACTCCGCTGCTCCTGATTTAAATCGACGTAATCCAGCAGATAAATCCCAGCTTTTGCCATCGCCGGGCGCAGCTCCTGGGCAAAATGCTCGTGCTGCTGTTGCACCAAGGGATGTAGGCGATCGCCCACCTCATCTAACTGCTGCTGTGGCGATCGGCCATCGGGCGTCGTTTTCGTAACCTTGGCGCCGACCTTGCTCAGCAGCGACGCCACCCGCACCATAAAAAACTCGTCCAAGTTCGAGCTAAAAATCGCCAGAAACTTCAGTCGCTCCAGCAGCGGATTACGCTCATCCATTCCCTCACTCAGCACTCGCCGGTCGAACTCAATCCAACTCAGCTCTCGATTGAAGTAATACTGCGAGTCTGATAAATCGACAGTTTCAAAAGCATCAGATTCAGATCCAGCAGAATCTGATGAATCAGAGGCAGACTGTGGAGAACGGGCTACGTTTTTGGGCTTGGCTTTTGAATTGGCGGTTGACTGCTGTCTGGACTTTCTCCTCGGCGCTGGTCTTGACGGCGGCTTCTGGGATGACCTCGGCGATGCCTTGGGTGACGTCATGGATTAAATACCTCAGATTCGCGACCCTCCCACCATTTTCCCAGCTTCATCAAGTCGGCGTGGATATCTGCGATCGCCGCCGCATATTCACGGGAATCCATTGAATCCTTTTGTTCCTGGACCTTCTTAAGGCGCAGCTGAATCAGCATCCAGGGCTTATGGATACTGTCGGTGTCTTCCAGGTAGCGAGCGAGATCTTCACTGTTCATGGCGGGTAGATAGGGATAAGGGTACAGCGAATGAAACGACAAACAGGTTAAGGGAAAGCTATGGAGCTTCGACGTATCTCGCCGAAGCGGACCATCAGACCACAAATCCCACGTTTCAATTTCTATTGTTATGCACCTTAACGCGTGTCCTCGTGAAATGCTGCTCTTCCCCCTTTCGTTGCCCCATGCCGCTGGCAATTACGAAAATGCCCACAGCCACACCGGCAGCAATGCCAGCACGCTGACAATGCCCACCGCGATCGCCGTAACCGCAAGCTCTCGGTCCAAATCGTAGGCTTCTGACAGCACAATCGTGGCGAAGGCCGGCGGCATTGCGGCCTGTAACACCAGCGTCAGCAGCAGCGGCGATGTAATTCCTCCCAGCCGCAGCCCAATCCCCAACGCCAGCGGCATAATCCCTTGCTTAATCAGCAAACTCGGCCATACCTTCGCCAGCGATCGCCGAGGTCGCCAGTGGCTCAACCGCATCCCAATCAACATGATCGCCGCCGCCACTACCGTCCACGCAAATCCCTGTAATCCCTGATCCACCAGCTCGGGCCACTGGGATTTTTGCAGAATAATTCCCGCGATCGCCCCCACGAAGGTCGGATTTGCCAGCCCCGCGCCAATGGACTCCATCAGGCTATGCGATCGCCCACTCTCGACCCGGCGTTTGTCGCGGGCCA
>JBCCTE010000290.1:0-4928 GCA_039198915.1 Cyanobacteria bacterium P01_D01_bin.73
AGCATACCCTCGCAACCGCTTCTACCCTGGATCCGGACATCCGTGAGAAGCTGGAGACTAGCCGTGACCAGGCTGCGTCGGCGGCGGTCGGACAACTGGTGGCGAAGCGTCTGAAGGGCAAAGGCATTTCCCAGGTTGTTTTTGATCGCGGTGGCAATCTCTACCACGGTCGGGTCAAGGCGTTGGCAGACGCTGCCCGTGAGGCTGGCCTGGAGTTCTAGGGATTTACCACAGGAATCAAACACAGGGATAAAACAATGGCGAATCGTCGTAAGAAAGAACGCAATCGCGAAAAGGATTCGGAGTGGCAGGAACGGGTTGTCCAAATCCGTCGCGTTACCAAGGTGGTCAAGGGGGGTAAGAAACTTAGCTTCCGGGCGATCGTGGTGGTGGGCGATGAGAAAGGACAGGTCGGCGTTGGGGTCGGTAAGGCCGCTGACGTGATTGGTGCCGTGAAGAAGGGTGTTGCCGATGGCAAGAAGAGCCTGGTCACGGTTCCTTTGACCACCAATAACTCCATTCCTCACCCGTCCCAAGGCCGTGGCGGTGGTGCAGCGGTGATGATGCGTCCCGCATCTCCCGGTACCGGTGTAATTGCCGGTGGCGCTGTCCGTACCGTGTTGGAGTTGGCTGGAGTGAAGAACATTCTGGCGAAGCAATTGGGATCGGATAATCCGTTGAACAACGCTCGCGCTGCTTTGAATGCTCTGGGCTCCCTCCGGACCTTGGGCGATGTGGCGGCGGATCGGGGTGTTCCCATTGAAAAGCTGTATTCCAAGTAAGTCGCCAGCAAGGGCGATCGCTTTGGAAGGCAGCGCATAAGACAGCGCCTATTTAACTGCGCATTTAACGTTAGCGACCAGTATCAAGCTGAAGGTTCAGGAGTCTTGCCATGAGATTGGGAGATGCAAAGCCCCAAGAGGGGTCTAAACGCCGCCGCCGTCGGGTGGGCCGTGGTATTGCCGCCGGTCAAGGGGCAAGCTGTGGGTTTGGCATGCGGGGTCAAAAGTCCCGCTCCGGTCGGGGAACTCGCCCGGGTTTCGAAGGGGGACAAATGCCCCTGTACCGCCGGGTGCCGAAGTTGAAGCACTTTACGGTGATCAACCCGAAGGATTTTACTTTGATCAATGTGTCCGCTTTGGCTGACTTGCCGGCGGGGACGACGGTGAATCTTCAGTACTTGGTTGATGAAGGGGTTTTGACCACCGGCCAAGCACCGTTGAAGGTGCTGGGTGATGGTGAACTGTCTGTGGCGTTGACCGTTGAGGCGGCTGCGTTCAGCAAATCTGCCCAGGCGAAGATCGAAGCGGCGGGGGGTACCTGTATGGTGGTCAAGTATGGCCCCGATAAGTGGGTGCGTTCTAAGTAATGCTCCTGTGGGACTGTTCCTGTGGGGATGCTACTGGGATCAAGCTGGTACGATTGAGTTTTAACGGATTCTTTAGGTAAGCCGAGATGGTGGTCAGTCGCGATAGAAGCCCATCTGCTCAAGAAACGTTCGCACAGATGGCCCAGGCCGCTGGACTGCGCGGTCGTCTTCTTCTGACGATTGGCTTATTGGTTCTAGTACGGTTAGGCATTTATTTGCCCATTCCCGGCATTGATCGGGCGATCTTTTCGGAGCGAATTTCTTCCAGTGGATTAGGGGGAATTGTTGGATTCCTCGATATTTTCTCTGGGGGGGGACTCTCGGCCCTGGGTATTTTTGCCCTGGGTATTTTGCCGTTTATTAACGCGTCTATCATCATCCAGTTGCTGACGGCGGCGCTGCCTTCCCTGGAGGATCTTCAGAAGAATGAAGGGGAAGCCGGACGGCGTAAGCTGTCGCAAATTACCCGCTATGTGGCCCTGGGATGGGCGGTGATTCAAAGCGTGGGGATTTCCCTGTGGGTCTCCAGTTTGGGAGCCGCGACCACCCCGGGACCGGTGTTCATTGTGGAAACGGTGTTGGCTTTGACGGCCGGTTCCATGATGGTGATGTGGCTCGGCGAACTGATCACGGAGCGAGGCGTTGGTAATGGTGCGTCGCTGTTGATCTTTATCAATATTGTGTCCACGTTCCCCCGCTCGGTCGGGCAAACCCTTGAGCTGGCCCAGAGCGGCGATCGCGAGGTGGTGGGCGGCATTATTTTGCTGGTGCTGGCGTTCTTGGCAACCATCGTCGGCATTGTGTTTGTCCAGGAGGGCGCGCGACGGATTCCGATCGTGTCTGCTCGCCGCCAGGTGGGACGCCGGGTGTACCAGGAGCGCAGCAGCTACTTGCCCCTGCGACTGAACCAGGGGGGCGTGATGCCCATCATTTTCGCGACGGCGGTATTGGTGTTGCCCGCATCGTTGGCCCAGTTCACCAATAATCCGGTGTTGGCCCAGGTGGCGACCTATTTGAGTCCGACCGGCGTAACCCCTTGGCTCTATGCCTTGGTGTACCTGGCGCTCATTCTTTTCTTTAGTTATTTCTATGCGTCTCTGATCGTCAACCCGGTGGATATGTCCCAGAACTTGAAAAAGATGGGGGCCAGTATTCCCGGGGTCCGACCTGGACAGGCGACCAGTGACCGTATTCAACAGGTTTTGAATCGACTCACTTTCTTAGGGGCGGTATTCCTGGGATTGGTGGCGATCGTTCCCACTGCGGTGGAGAGCGCTACCAATGTCAGAACCTTCCAAGGACTGGGGGCGACTTCTTTCTTGATTCTGGTGGGGGTGGCGATCGACACCGCCAAGCAGATTCAAACTTATGTGATCTCTCAGCGCTATGAAGGCATGGTGAAGCAGTAATGCGTTTAATTTTTCTAGGACCACCGGGAGCGGGCAAAGGAACCCAGGCAGTGATTCTGTCGAAGTGGCTCGATATTCCCCACATTTCAACGGGGGATATTCTGCGAGCGGCTGTTAAGAATCAGACGGCCCTTGGGGTGAAGGCCAAGTCCTTTATGGATAAGGGGGATTTGGTTCCTGATTCTCTGATTTTGGACATGATCCAGGAACGTCTGGGCGAGTCCGATGCCGCTAACGGTTGGATTCTAGATGGATTTCCTCGCACTGTTGCCCAGGCGGAGCAGTTGGATGCCATGTTGACCCAAATGGGACAGGGGTTTGATCGCATCCTCAGTCTTGAGGTGCCGGATGCGACCTTGGTGGAGCGTTTGCTCAGCCGCGGTCGTGATCAAGGGCGGTCTGATGATACGGAAGCGGTGATTCGTCGACGGTTGGAGGTGTTCCACGATTTGACGGCTCCCATTCTGAAGTTCTACGGCGATCGCCCGGAACTGATTGTTATCGATGGGGATGCGTCCCTGGAGAAGGTGAGCGATCTCCTGAAGACCGCCATCCGTCCGCTGTCGAGTGTCTAGGGAATGACTCAAGGCATAGCCCGCGTCCGGCCTCGCTGTCGGGGACGGGCTTTTACTGTGGATGGGATTCAGTTTTGAGTTTTGAGTTCGAATCTTTTTGAGCCCACCCTTAAGCCCATAATTTGTTGTTCTGAAGCAATTCGCTAGGAGACTCCACCTTGTCTAAACAAGACCTGATTGAAATGGAGGGGACGGTTACAGAATCCCTTCCTAACGCGATGTTTCGCGTTGACCTCGATAACGGATTCAATGTCCTTGCCCATATCTCAGGCAAAATTCGCCGGAATTACATCAAAATTTTGCCCGGCGATCGCGTCAAGGTGGAGCTCACCCCCTACGACTTGACCAAGGGACGCATTACCTACCGCCTGAAAAATAAGCGGTAGGACCTTGCTTCCAACCCCTGTTATTCCTTGATCGGCTAATCTCTGATTTGATTGACGGGCTGAGGCAGGCAGGGTAACATAAAGGGCTGGTACGTGCATATATGGCAATGGCATTGCCGCTGCGTGCCCTGTGGCAGCCCGCCCCCATCACATCATCATTACTGCACGAGGGAGATTTAGAAAAGTGGCACGAATTGCTGGCGTGGATTTACCCCGCGAGAAGCGCATCGAGATTGGCTTGACCTACATTTATGGGATCGGTCTATCGCGATCACAGAAAGTATTGGCTGCAGCCGGTGTTAACCCTGACATTCGGGTTCGCGACTTGGCAGACGCTGACGTGGCTGCGCTGCGGGCGGAAGTGGAGCAGAACTATGAGATCGAAGGGGATCTGCGCCGTTTGGAAGCTATGAACATCAAGCGTTTGATGGACATTGGCACCTACCGGGGTCGTCGCCATCGGGCTGGGCTGCCGGTTCGGGGTCAGCGGACTCGGACAAATGCTCGTACCCGCCGTGGGGCTCGCCGGACCGTTGCCGGTAAGAAGAAGTAAGCCGGTAATCTAACAATCTTTCTGCCTGTGGGACTGAGCTTTTGCCGGGTTTCAGCCTGAGGCGATTCCACATTCCAACTCATATTCCAACCTCTCGTATTCCAACTTGTAAATCCCCTGTCAGCCATGGCTAAGCAACCTGTTAAGCGTTCCGGATCCCGTAAGCAAAAGCGTCATGTCCCTAGTGGCGTCGCGCACATTCAATCCACCTTTAACAACACCATTATTACGATCACCGACCTGAAGGGGGACGTTGTCTCTTGGGCGTCGGCTGGTTCCAGCGGCTTTAAAGGCGCCAAGAAAGGCACTCCCTTTGCGGCTCAAACTGCCGCTGAGTCCGCTGCCCGCCGCGCCGTTGAGCAGGGCATGCGCCAGACGGAAGTGATGGTGACGGGCCCTGGGTCCGGTCGTGAAACGGCCATTCGGGCGTTGCAGGGGGCGGGGTTGGAGATCACCTTGATTCGGGATGTGACGCCGATTCCCCACAATGGGTGTCGCCCTCCGAAGCGTCGTCGCGTTTAAGGCGATGGTGAGGGGGATGGGTCACTCCCATTCCGACGAGGGTCGGGGAATTGTGTTTCTAAAGTCTTGTCGGGGGGTGCCCTGGGTGAAGCGAGTTTAGTCCACTGGTGATTA
>JBCCTE010000291.1:0-4902 GCA_039198915.1 Cyanobacteria bacterium P01_D01_bin.73
AGTGAGTTTCGCGGTGCGGCTGCCTTCAACGCAAACGCGATCCGGGGTGCCCGGCAGTTCTTCTAGGCACTCTGGAGCGTGGCCTTCCATGACCTCCACGTTGGTGACGCTGAAGCGATCGCAATTATGGCGAATCAGATTAACCACGTCGGGATCACGCTCGATCGCCAGGATTTTCCCCTGGGGACACAGCAGGGCGCTTTCAATGGCGATTGTTCCCGTCCCCGCGCCGATGTCCCAAAGCAGACTGGTGGGATCGAGGCGCAACAGGGACAGGATGGCGAGGCGAGTTTCGCGCTTGGTTAGCGGGATTCCGGGCGATCGCTCAAATAAGTCATCAGGGATACCGGGAGTAACGTAGGGCCAAAGAGGCATAGTTAGCAGTGGTTCACTCTGCCACTGTTTTAGCGGCTGTTCGCAGGGACGCCCAATCCCACAAGCTTGGCGCTGAGATCCCACAGGCGAACTGCTTTACCGCCATCCAATGCTTCGTCAGACACTTCCTGGGAAAAGGCCTCGCGTCCTTTCGCCTGGCGGTTGCCCCAGCTCCAGTAAACGCCGGATTCGTCAAAGCCCCGATCAACGGCCACCGCCGCGACGCGATCGCCAGCCAGCCACTGGGGAACATAGCCGCCGGTGACATTCTTTTGGAACCAGGGGAAGATCTTGCGGAAGAGGGGGGCGTGGTTGCGGAATAGCTGGGACTGCGCCACACAGCCGGGATACAGAGAGCTGAAAACAATACCTGTGGATTCGTGATAGCGGCGGTGCAGCTCCCGCATGGTCACCACGTTGCACAGTTTGCTGTCCTTGTAGGCTTTGCCAGGTTTGAACTTTTTGCCGTCGATCATACTGACGGGATCCTTAAAGCCTGCTTCCAATCCTGCCAGCTCGCCCAAATCCGGAGGCGCGGGGAAGGGAATCTTGCCGCCTAGCTCTTTGGGATTGGCGGTAACCGTGCCCAGGATGATTAGTCGCTTGTTAGGGACGGGCGATCGCTGCAAATCATCCAGCATCAAATTGCACAGCAGGAAGTGCCCCAAATGATTTACCGCCACGGACATCTCGTAGCCGTCCTCGCTGCGCACCGGCTCCTTAGCAAGAGGAAGATACACCGCCGCATTGCACACCAACGTCGTCAAAGGTCGCCCCAGCTGCCGAAACGCCTCGACAAAACTACGCACACTATCCAAAGACGCCAGATCCAGCTTTAGCAGCGTGTGGTTCTCGGCGGGAATTTTCGCGTCCTGAGCCGCCGCCTTCGCCTTATCCAAATCTCGGCAAGCCATCACCACATGGCAGTTTCGCTGTTTAGCCAGCGCCTTTGCCGCGTAAAGCCCTACGCCAGCGGACGCGCCAGTCACAATTACGGTTGGTTTTGAATCCTGTGCCATAGTGCGCTAGTTACGAGAATATTGTTCGAAGTTTTAAAGCAGATTTGGAATATTCGAAAATTTAAACGTCCGTTTATAACGATTAAAATTCGAAGGGATAAGCAAAAGCTTCGGCGAGCCGGACCAAGCGGTTTGCAGACTTACAAGGTTAATCCTAGAAGGGCGCGTTATCAATCTAAAGTATTGGCAACAACCTGTATTACAACTTGTGTTCAAGGCGACGCTGCCGAATTTAGCTGCCAGATTTGTAAGAGGCTATTGCAACTTGATGCACTCGGGTTGAAGCGTTTCTTTCAGGTGCTGTTGGGAAAGTTTTAGGAGGGGGAACTATGGGACTTTTTGATGATTTCAGCAAATTCTTAGAAGCACGCCTGGATGAGTTTTTGCAGGAGCATCCAGAGCTGGAGCTGTGGGCACTGGAGGAACAGCTTCGGGAGCAGGAGACGGATATTCGTCGGTCGATCGCCGATTTGAAAGCAAAGGAAAAGCGTCTCCAGGATTCCATTTTGGAAACGGCCCAGGATGTTCAGCGCTGGCACCAGCGAATCGTCAAGGTGGAAGCGGCGGGGGAAGTGAAGCTGGCGGAGGCGGCGCGGGAGCGAGAGGCAGCGCTATTGCGGCAGGGGAACCAACTTTGGGGACAGATGGAGGGCGTCAAGGCGCGGATCGTGCAGGCGCAGGATTTGCTAAATCAGGTGGAGGCGCGATTGCGGGAGGTAAAGATCAAGGCCAATGCGGCGCGATCGCCCCAAGCAACCGAAACCACTGGCACTAGCAATACGGCGGGGTGGGGACAATCCTGGAGCAAGAAGTCGGGCGGTGCGGATCCTTTGGAGCAAAAGTTTCAGCAGTGGGAGATGGACGATGAGCTGGCTCAGTTGAAGCGGAATATGGGCAAGTAGGTTCGGGCAAACGGGCTGGGAGCGGGAAAGCGATCGCCATCAATATTGCTTCGATTTGTTTCAACTTTTCTCTGTATTGACGCGGCTTCGCTGGTAGTGTTTGCCAGTTATTTGGAATGTGCACCACATTCAGTAGGGTATTAGCAAGTAATCAGTAGGTGAATCCGTCTATGTCTGTTGGGTTTACGCCGGAAATGGAAGCTTGGGAGGAGATCGCCCGCGAGTCCCGGTTGTCAAAGCTGGCAAGTCAGGGCGATCGCCCGCTGATTTACGTGGCAATCACATCCCATGGCTTTGGCCATGCCACCCGTTCTGCCTCGGTGGTGGCAACCCTGCAGCAGCGTTGGCCGGCGCTGTTGCCGATTATGGTGACGCGGGCGCCTCGGTGGCTGTTGGATTCCTACCTGGAGCAGGATTTTGTCTATCGCCCGCAGTCGTTGGATGTGGGAGTCGTGCAGGGGGACAGCCTGTTTATTGATCGAGCGGCGACCCTAGACCAGCTGCGGGATATTCGGACCAATGCTCGGTCAATTTTGGCGGAGGAGGTGGATTTTATTCGCCAGATGGCGGAGAAGGGCGGGCGCGTAGTTTTGATTTTGGCAGACTTGCCGCCCTTAGCCGCTGCCCTGGGAAAACTGACGGGGATTCCCTGTTGGGCGATGGGCAATTTTAGCTGGGATTTCATTTATCGTGACTGGGGCGAGACCTTCGCGCCGGAGGTGGACTGGATCCGCGAGCAGTTTAGGACGTGCGATCGCCTATTCCGTCTGCCCTTTTCCGAGCCGATGGATGCGTTTCCCAACATTGTCGATGTAGGGTTGACCGGGGGGATGCCGCGCTTTGATGATGATGAGCTGCGCGATCGCCTGCGGATTCCCAACTGTCCCAATGAGCGCACGGTTTTGCTGACCTTCGGCGGACTGGGGTTGGATGCCATTCCCTATGATCGCCTGGGCTATTTCTCCGACTGGCACTTTATAACTTTTGACCGCAGCGCTCCGAGCCTGCCTAACCTTACCCGCATTGCTGACCCCGCCGACCCCAGCCGAGCCACGCGAGAATATCGCCCCGTTGACTTGCTGCCTTTGTGCGGCAAGGTGGTGTCCAAGCCGGGCTACAGCACCTTTTCCGAAGCCTGTCGTCTGGATACGCCGATTGTTTCCATCAAGCGCCAGGGATTTGCGGAGGCTCCCATTCTGCTGGAGGGATTACGCAACTATGCCCACCATCAAATTATTGACAGGGCAGAGTTTTTTGAGGGGGATTGGATGTTCCTAAAGGACGATCCTACACCGCCGCGTTTGGGAGCAGACCGGCTGGATCGGGATGGTAATGGGGCGATCGCCCGAGCCATCGTCGACCAGTTTCGAGAGAGCAACTAGAAACTAACTTTAGATACCGATTTCAGAGACTGATTTTAGAGACCCATCAAAAAGCGACATGCTTGGCAGATTGGGGGGCGGCGCCGGATTAAATTAACTCGTTTTCGGGTTGGCAGCCATAGCAGCCGTAGGTATTGGATGTATCGACACAGTGCGTCGATATGGGGGGAAGCTGTGGTCCGGCTGCGGTTGCTGTAATTGGCACTGTTGTCCGTCTGTCCCCTGGTATAACGGTATCAACACCAGTCAAGTGCGCACCCCATGCACCAACGGCACGAAGGACGTAAACCTTGGTAGGGTGCTGCCTTTTACACCGCTTCTCCCCAATAAACATTCCCCGAAAATCCCCGGTGATTTAAGCCCGTATGGTTACTCAGTCCCAACCGATCGCCGATAGTGTTGCTTCCGTTTTGGCGCAGCGGATGAAGCCCGAGCTGTGGCTGAAGTTAGGAAATCGTTGGCAGCGGCGGGGGCAAATAGAGCCGGCGATTGAGGCATTTCAAAAGTTTTGTCAGGCGTTTCCTGAAGATGACTACGGCTGGTGGCGGCTGGGTAAGGCTCACGATTTAGTGAATCAGCGTCCTGAGGCGATCGCGGCGTATCAAAAAATGACCGATTTGCGCCCGGACCATCGGGAGGGCTGGATTGCTCTAATGAAGGTGGCGATTTCGGCGAAGGAGTATAAGGTTGCAGATCAGGCTTGTCGCCGTGCCCTGGCGCTGGGGTGGGACGATGTGCGATTGCTGAAGCGAGTGGGGCGAAAGTGGGAGCGACGCGGTAAGGATTATCTGGCTCGCAAGTGCTACCGCCGCTGGCTGATGCTGGACCCGGATAATTTGGCGGCCTATCGGTCGACGGTGGCGATGGAGGCGCTGACGGGGGAGTGGGATAGCGTCGAGCAGTTGGCTATGGCGTGGCGATCGCTGGACCAGCAAGATCCGGAACCGTGGAGCTATCTGGCGTTGAGCTACCGGGAGCGGGAAATTGTTCCTCGAGCGTTGGAATGTTGGCGTCAGGGGGAAGCGCGGATTATGGCGCTGCCGGTGAAGGAGCGATCGCCCGTCGATTGGGACGAGGTGGATCTATGGATCACCTTCTGTTTGGAGCAGCGGGACAACCATAGCCTCAGCGTCGCCCTGGAGCAGTATCAGTTAATTTTGCAGCGGGAAGCGCCGACATCGGCAAAGCCCTACCAGCGACTGGGGCGGCTCTGCGAAAAAATGA
>JBCCTE010000292.1:0-4891 GCA_039198915.1 Cyanobacteria bacterium P01_D01_bin.73
ATTATTACCGAGGTGATGGACACAGCAGATGTGGACAAAATTGGGGCAGTGGCGGATGTGCTTCAGGTGGGGGCACGCAATATGCAGAACTTTGCCCTGCTTAAGAAAGTCGGCGCTCAGGATAAGCCGGTGTTGCTGAAGCGAGGAATGTCGGCAACGATCGACGAATGGCTAATGGCGGCAGAATATATCCTGGCGGCGGGAAATTCCAACGTTATCCTGTGCGAGCGAGGACTACGCACCTTTGATCGCCAGTACACGCGCAATTTGCTGGACCTCAGCGCAGTTCCAGTATTGCGATCGCTCACCCATCTGCCGATTATGGTGGACCCCAGCCACGGCACCGGCTGGTCGCAGTTTGTATCACCCTTGGCGAAGGGGGCGATCGCTGTAGGAACTGACTCGCTGATGATTGAAGTTCACAACAATCCAGCCAAAGCCTTATCCGACGGTCCCCAGTCCCTAACTCCTGATCAATTCGACGCGTTGATGGCAGATCTCGCCCCCGTTGGTCAAGCTGTTAACCGCTGGAAAAAAGCAGCGGTTCACGTCTAAAGGCAGACGCCCAAGACTCGGGGCAACGGCAACAGGCAAAATAAGTGTCGATATTGCTGTAATGCTGTGACTAGCCAGCAGCAACAGCAGGGGCTGTAACTACTCGGTTTCGCCCCTGCTGCTTTGCTGTGTAGAGCGCATCATCGGCAGCTTTCAACATGGTGGACCAGGAAGTGTCGCCCGGTCGCAAACAGGCAACGCCGAAGCTGGAAGTTACCGACAGCGGCGTTTCCGCAGGGCGAGCAATTTGGTAATTCATCACCAAGTGACGCAGCTTTTCAGCGATCGCCCTCGCCTGCTTAGCCTCCGTTTCCGGGAGCGCCACCACAAATTCTTCGCCACCGTATCGAGCTACCAAATCACTATCGCGAATATTGCTATCCAGCAGATTACTGAACTCAATTAGCACCTGATCGCCAATTTGGTGACCATAGGTATCATTAACAGATTTGAAGTGGTCGATATCGCAAATAACTAGCGAAAAGGGATTTTGGTTACGCATTGCTCGGAGAAACTCCCTTTCGCAAAATCTCTCCAAAGCCCGCCGATTCCTGACACCCGTTAGGGGATCGGTTCTGATTATTTCCTGCAACTCTCTTTCCAAAGAATCAGTGGCGATCCAAATCACCATAAAGGCAACAAAAAGCACAATAAACTGGGACTCTAAAAAAGTAATTGCATGGACACTTCCCCCATCCATAAATTCTTTTAAGGGCGAAGAATCAAGGGTCCAAGCTACGCGATAGACATGAAATAGTCCCACGTTTAAAAATGTCAGCGACAGCAACTTTACGGGTAAGCGAGCAAACCGGCGATCGCCCCTTAAAAGTCCATATGCCGTAACAAAACACACCAAAGCATAGCAGCAGGAAAAGCCAATTATTCGAGCGTTAACACTAAACTCTCGATAGGTGAAGTAAGACAAGAGCGCGACTAAAAAACCTAGTCCGGCGGTGGTTATCCGCTTTTCCCAGGGCACTGAAGCATGGAGAAAACGAAATAATCCCCGACAGCTCATCACGAGAGAAAAGTAAATTAAGCTATTGGCGGCAATGATGGAGTAAAAGAAGTCAATTGCGGTAGATTCGCTGATGTCTTTGCGCAAACCCAAAAGAACATACCCGAGTCCCATCGCAAGGAATCCGTAGCCAATTGTAGCGATACTGCCAAATTTCTGATACTTCCGAGCAAAAATAACTAGTCCGCCACCAAAGATAAAGGAGAACATTAGAGTGACAAAGGAAAGCGTTCGTATGTCTAATCCAATTAAGCCTTTCATGGAGTGGTTATGTGATCTGAAGAGTAGCTGTAAAACTTGAATGATTAGTGGCTGAAACGTACTGATAAATTCCCGATAAGCAGTCGTGAAACGTCAGTGTTGGCAGATATAAACCCGAAGGTATTTTAAGTTGCAGCACCAAAGCAGCACCAAAGCTTTGAGATTTTCATCACCAGCTTATAACTAAATCTAATTAACAAAGCGACGCTAACCAACTCCATTAAGTGGCATCTTCAATTAGGAAATACCCAGCTAGATGACAGTTGATGGTGATGCTTACACCTATTCGGCATGCCTCCGTATCAACGGATCCACCATTACTAGGATAGGTAGTTAAGATTTTGGCGCAGTTGGCGATCGCCCCCAAAGCCGTCCCCGATTTAGAATCCACCGCTGAACAGACGTTGCAAGCAGGCGACTGATGGCGATTATCAAGAAACTGGCGATCGCCAAAAACTCGACATCTTCCGGTAGTGCCTATCCGAGGTAATCTGAAGGGCAGTGTATGGAATTCAATATGCTTGCCAAAAGAAGCGTTGATTATTACCTGACTGCAGTAATCGGGCTGGTATTCCTCTCGGACCTAGCGGTCTTTCTCTACAGCGACTCGGTTTGGGTAGTAATCCTCTGGTCATTAGCACTGCTTAACTTTAAAGGTTGGATTTGCGCCTGGAACCATCACCATCAACACTGCAAATTCTTTCGATACAACTGGGCAAATCGTGCCCTTGAGCTGGTTATGGGGCTACAAACCGGCGTTGTAGGAGAGTGCTGGATGTTACACCACAACCTGGGACATCATCGCCATTACCTAGACCAAACCAAAGACGAATCGGCATGGAAAACCCCCAGTGGTCGAACTATGGGATCGCTGGAATATACCCTCAAAGTTTCAGCTCTTGCCTATCCAAAGGCAATTCAAGTAGGGCTAAAGTACCCTCGCCTGCTGAAGAAGCTAGTTGAGAATATGGCGCTAACCGGTGTGGTTTTGGGCGTAATGGCATGGATTAATTGGGTCAATACCTTGATCCTTTTTGTCGTGCCAATGGTGTTTCTTGTGGTGATGACTGTCTATGTCACCTACGATCACCATGCTGGTCTTGATGAACAGGATCCCTACAAAGCGACCTACAACGTCACGGATCGCTGGCACAACTTTTGTACCTGCAACCTGGGCTATCACACTGCTCACCATATTCAGTGCGGTAAACATTGGAGCGACCTCCCCCAGGTCCACGAAAAAATCAAACACAAAATCCCCCCGCATCTGTATCGGGAACCTGCCATGCAGTTTGTAATTATGGGCAAGCTTGAACGGCTATTTACTCGATACTTTTTGACGCCGGCAGAAGAAGGCTAGGGGCCGTCATCACATTGCCATTTTGCTCACCATCAAAGCTTTTGCGACTGTTTTTCTGCCGTAAAAGCTATGCTCATTAGGGCACGATTGGTTGGGCAACTGTAATGGATTGGGTTCAGATCGCTGGCATCATTGTGGCGGGAGGACTGGGAATCTCGGGCATTTTCAAGTTCTCGTCGGAGAAGGTGATTGAAACTGCTCTAAAAAAAGCACTCCATAGAGAGCAGTTGCTTGCTGAGGCAGATTTAATGTTTCGTCAGCAGCAGTTAGGCGAGTTGTATGGTCCCCTGTACGCAACGCTGAAGCTGAATTCCCAGCTTTATCCACTGTGGATAGACGATAAGTTGTCGGAGGTCAACCAGGATGTCATTGACCTTTTTAGGCAACAGAATGACGAAATGGTTCAGTTGCTAAAAACAAAGGCTCATCTTATTGAAGGCTCTCAATTCCCTCCAGAGTTTATTGAATATATGACGTCGGTCACTGTCTGGGGGATGTACTGCACTCGACCTGATTCACCCTATGTCCCCGAAGAAGTCGCCCAGCTGGAACAAGTGCAGTGGCCTAAAAAATTTGAAGACTATGTTTACGAAACAACGGAAAATATTAAGGAAGAACTGGATCGCCTGCGCCGGAAGTACCGGGTGAAATAACCTCAAGGCTTTCGGCTTTTTACAAAGTCACCTTGGAGCTACACGTTGCCTCCGTCGCCTCTTGACCTTGTACCAAGGTACAGGGTGTAGCATTTTTTCAGTTGAAGCGTCTCGTCCCGTGAATAGCTTGCTGCGAACTGGTGAGGTTGCCCAAAAATTCGGTCTTAGTACCCAAACGCTTTATTTCTACGAGCGTATTGGACTAATTCCGCCGCCCCAACGATCGCCGTCGGGATACCGGCTGTTTGGCGATCGCGATGTGGCGCGGCTGGGGTTTATTCTGCGCGTGAAAGCTCTAGGGTTAAGCCTGGATGAAATTAGGGAAATTTTGGCGCTTTATGACGGTAAGTCATTGACCTGTCAGGTCATCCAGGATCGTTTACAGCAAAAAGTGCAGGAGCTGGATCAGAAAATCCAGCAGCTCCAAGGGTTGCGCAATGAGCTAGCTCCCCTGGTGGAGCAGTGCCAAACCTATCTCAGTCAGTCCAGCCCCAGTGGAGAATGTTCGGCGCTACAGGACATTACCGGCGTCGTTAACGGCAACGGTAGTCCGCAAGACGCTTCAATGAAGTAAATGTTAGCGGACATGGGAAGGGGTGTCTTGTTATGGCAACAGAGATGGCTAAGAAAGCGGAGCGATCGCCGGAAAATCCTGTGGAAGCGCTCCCAAAAACGGCGGTGCAGGCAGGGGGGAAACTCAATATTTTTGAGCGTTACCTAACGTTTTGGGTAATATGCTGCACCGTGGCGGGCATTGGCTTAGGGCGAGTGTTTCCTGATCTGGCGATCGCCCTAGACGCCATGAGTGTGCATCAGGTGTCGATTCCTGTGGCTATCTGCCTGTTTTTTATGATGTATCCCATCATGGTGAAAATCGATTTCGCCCAGGCGGGGAAGGCGGCGCGATCACCCAAGCCAGTGTTGCTCACCCTGATTGTGAACTGGATGATTACGCCCTTCACCATGGTGCTATTGGCCCAGGTGTTTTTGGGACTGTGGCTACGACCGTTTCTGACGGGCACCGAAATTTTAAACGGCAGCATG
>JBCCTE010000293.1:0-4871 GCA_039198915.1 Cyanobacteria bacterium P01_D01_bin.73
ATAGTCTTCGGGGCTGATGTAGGTGGGGTCGCTGGCGAGCATGGCTTTAGGCTGCAGGTTTGAGCTATTCCCAGTGTAGCGATCGCCCCATCACCAAAAACGCTCAATTACGACGAGAAAACGGTTGTCGCGATCGCAATCACTTTATAATTTTTAACGACTTGGTTCTGGCTTGTCGTTAGCGCCCAGTCAAACCCCGTTTACAAGAGTGTTTGAGACAACCTATGAAAGCCCTTGCGCAACTGGTTACCCAGCTGGTGACCCCGATTACCGATTGGTTTAATTCCCTGAATTTGCCTGAGCCCATTACCCATTGGGGGCACCCGCTAATGATGGGCATCGTTATGTTTGTAATGGGCGGCGCAGCGGTTTATTTGGGGTGGAACGGTCGCACCTCCGCCGTTGGTAAGGAGCGGGCGCAGAAGTTAAATCTACATAAGCGATTAGCGCTGTGGATGACTACGTTTATGGCGATCGGCTACACCGGCGGCGTGATGTCCTTGGTAATGCAAGGCGAAAATATCTTTGAAAGCACCCACTTTTGGACTGGCTCCTTAGTGCTGGGTTTGCTGGGAGCCAACGGCGCGATTTCCATGTCCAAGTTCGGCGGCGGCAAAGCATCCTTGCGCACCGCCCATGCCTATCTCGGTAGCGTCACATTTTTGGCCATGGTGGCTCACGCAGCCTTTGGTCTTAAGTTAGGTCTTTCGATTTAGGTTGAGGCTCAAATTCGATCAGTCCTTAAAGAATCTGGGTAGGATGTTGCCGTCGGATTGTTGCATTCCTGCCCCCACCCTATGAGTTCATCGCGCCGCTCCCGACGGTCTGCTGCTCGATCCGCCAATCGCGATCGCCGTTCAAATCCCCCTGCTGAAAATCGGTCTAGCCGCCGGGAAAACAGAGGAACTAATCGTTTGGCGATTGCCCTAATTGTTTATGGGTTGGGGCTGGGTACGGCGGCGATTTTCCCAGGGTTAGCCTATTGGTGGCTGATCCTGGGTTGTTTTTTAGGAATTGCTCTGCCCTGGGTGCGGAAGCAGGCTTGGGGAAAAGGCATTGAGGCGCTGCTGTCGGATATTGGATCGCGGTTTAACTTCAAGCTGCCGTGGCCCAAACTTGCCGGGTGGTTTTGGGTGGTTTTGGGCATCGTCGGATTTCTGGCGTCAATTTATCTCCAGGTGCGATCGCCCCGCCCCGCCGCTACCGATATTAGCCATATCGCCCAGGAAATTCAGCAGCAAAACCAAAGCACTCGCCGGGCTCAGACGATTGTGACTCTGGTGCGGGGACAGGTGCGATCGCTGCCTCGGGAAAATCGCAGCGGCAAGGCACGGTTTTGGCTGGATGCGACCCAGGTGAGCCAGGTTTTTGAGGATTCTCGTAACTTGGGCGGTGAGGGTGAATTGGGAATCTCCTCCGGCGATCGCCCCGGCAATAACACCCCGCCACAATTGCCGTTGGATACCCGCAGTCGTGGGGTGACCGGCAAGCTGTACGTGACCGTACCGATTTTGCAAGCGACGGGTTTGGGACCGGACCAGTGGGTGCAAGTCACTGGGCGGCTGTACGTGCCCAGCGCGCCGAAAAATCCGGGGGCGTTTAATTTTCAGGCTTATCTGGCGCGGGAAGGATCATTTGCTGGGTTAGCGGGCGATCGCCTGGAGCGGCTGGACCGTAGCGACGACGTGGGATTTCTGGCGTGGCTAGCCCAGTTTCGACAAGGATTAGTGAAGCGGGCCGTGGAGGGGGCGGGCTACCCGGAAGGGGTGGTGATGGCGGCGATGATTATGGGGCGGCGATCGGTGGATTTTCCGCCGGATTTGCAGGATGCCTTTAGTCGTGGCGGTATGGCTCACGTATTAGCAACGTCGGGTTTCCATGTATCGGTGCTGCTATGGGTGGTGCAAGCTGTGGCGTCTGGAGTACGGCGATCGCTGCAACGCCCGGTCAGTGTGGCAATGGGCAGTGTGGTGCTGGTGGGAATGGCGGTGTTGTCAGGGGGCACGCCGTCGGTATTGCGGGCAGCGCTGATGGGCATTCCGGTGTTGTTTGTGCGGGGAAGCGATCGCCAAGCTCGCCCGATTGGCTTGTTATTAGTGGTAGCGGCGGCGCTGCTGCTGGTGAATCCCCTGTGGATTCAAAATCTGAGTTTTCAGCTAAGTTTCGTCGCCACCTTCGGCGTTCTAGTTTCCACTGGAGCCATCGAAGAACGCATCACACCCGCATTTTCGTCCTTACCAAAGCCGCTGGCTAATGCCCTATCCGGCTGGAGTGCTGTGGCGATCGCCGCAACCCTTTGGATTTTGCCGCTGCAACTGTTCTACTTCGCCCAAATTTCCCCCTACAGCATTCCCGTCAACATCATCTCGGTGCCCCTCACCATCACGATCACCATCGGCAGCTTTTTCACCCTCCTCTCTCTCAGCACTGTCCCCGCCATCGGCAACGGATTCGCCGCAATATTGCACCACCCCGTGAGCTGGCTGAATGCCTGGGTCACCAGCACCGCACAACTTCCCGGCAGCGCGATCGCGATCGGTTCCATTTCAATGATTCAGCTAATCCTCGCCTACGGTGTTCTACTCATTGTGTGGCGCTGGCAATGGTGGCAAAGGAAATGGCGTCTGCTGCCCCTGGGGCTGGTGATCATCCTGGTGCTGTTCCTCCCCGGCTGGCAGCGTAGCCTTACCCATCAGGGCATCACCTTGCTCCAAACCCGCAGCGGCATTGCCCTGGTCAATCGCGATCGCCAAAACACCACGCTAATTTTCGACGGCAATCCCAGCACCACCAATTTCACGCTGCTGCCCTTCCTACGTCAGCAGGGCATTCGACGCATCCAGAACGCCATTTATCTGCGTGATCGCCGCAGCGATCCAAAACTACTGGGTCAAAACTGGAGCGCCGTCACCCGCGAAGTGTCCCTAGACCAACTCTTCGCCGCCCAATCCCAGCTTCTACAAACCCCCGCCGGACAAGCCCTCACCACGGGAATAGCCCTGCAAAACGGCGAACTTAGCCCCACCGAAATGCAAACCGCGTTTCAAGCCGGTCCCGTCAAAGCCCTATGGCTGCGGCAAAATCCTTGGGCAATGCTCCTAAAAATCAACGGTCAACAGTGGCTACTTCTGGACTATCTCAACCGATCGCAACAGCTTGCCCTGCTCAGCGCTCCTGCCATTAAAAACACTGACGTTTTGTACTGGTCCGGGCAGGCGATCGCCCCAGAATTGCTCGAAGCAATGCCCCTAAAATCCGCCATTCACCGCAACGCATCCGCCCACCCCGCCACCCTAAAACAATTGGAAAATCAGGCGATCGCCACCTACAACCTCAACCAAACCGGCGCCCTATTTATCGCCCCCCAACAACTCCCCAGCCCCATCCTCACCGACACCATCTCCACCCTAGACGCGTTGTAAAGGCTCTCCAGAACCAGCACGACGCGAAAAAACGGCGGCAAACACCAGCAAAAATGCTAGGATTGTGGACGCCTTGGAGAGGTGGCAGAGTGGTTGAATGCGGCGGCCTCGAAATCCGTTATGGGGTGAAACCCATCGGGGGTTCGAATCCCCCCCTCTCCGTTCAAAATTTTAAGTTTCTGATTTAGGGATACCACTTCAACGTTGGCTGGAGTTTAGTCAGTGATGGCTAAGCCCGGCGGAAAGCAGTTACAACGTAGTTGAAGGACTTAAAACACGTTACTAAAACTACAAATAACAATGACGATAGCGGTGCGATCGCTCCGGATTTTTGCGGCTGCCAGCGGGCTCACATTGCTAACCAACTGCGCGATTTTCAACGGCGGCTCCAACTCCCCCCCGCCAAATGGCGACTGGCCGGATGCAACTGCCCCATCGGAGCAAATTAATGCCGCGGAGCCGGAGCAGCTAACGCAGGATCAGTACATTCAGGTCTATTTCAACCACAACGCCGCCGCCGAATTTACGGATCCCTATCGCCAAATCCAGCGTCCCGGTGATGATTTGGAACAAGTTCTGGTGGAAGAGATCAACAAAGCAATGCGCACTGTGGACGTAGCGGTTCAGGAACTTCGGCTGCCGCGGGTCGCCCAGGCGCTGATTGATCGCCACAAGTCAGGGGTACAAGTGCGAGTCATTGTGGAGGATACCTACCGGCGACCTTGGACCTCCTATAGTGAGGCGGAATTAAAGAATCTAGATGCGCGGGAGCGATCGCGAATCAGAGACTATCAACTCCTGGGCGATCGCAACAAAGACGGCATCGTTTCCCAGGAAGAGGCGGACCAAAACGACACGATGTATATGCTGGCGCGATCGCAGGTGCCGGTTATTGATGATCGCGCGGACGGCTCGATGGGCAGCGGGCTGATGCACCATAAATTTGTTGTGATTGACGACAAACGGGTGGTGACGGGCTCGGCGAACTTTACCCCCAGCGATGCCTTTGGCGATATTCGGCGATCGGCGACCCGCGGCAACCCCAACAACTTAATTGTCATCAATAGCCCTCAGGTCGCCGGCTGGTTCACGGAAGAATTTCAGGAAATGTGGGGCGACGGTCCCTCGGGCAAACCCAACAGTCGATTTGGTATACAAAAAAGCGTTCGCCCTCCCCGCACTATCTCCTTTGGCGGCAGTGTACTAACGGTTCACTTCGCACCGGCACCGATGGCGATCGCCCCCACAAAATCCACCCTCGGCACCATCCTTAAGGCGATCGACACAACCCAAAGCCAAGCAGACCTGGCGCTATTTGTTTTTTCCGAGCAGCAATTAGCCAACGCCCTATTGAGGGGGCAACAGCGAGGTGCCCAAACCCGCGCCTTAATCGACGCTGGCTTTGCCTTTCGGTCCTACAGCGAAGGGCTAGATATGGCTGGGTTTTCC
>JBCCTE010000294.1:0-4857 GCA_039198915.1 Cyanobacteria bacterium P01_D01_bin.73
ATACTAGAGGTCTTGTTTAGCAGGGGATTGAGCGCCTGTCCTGTCGAGATCCACTGGAAGCTGAGTGCCTCGCGATCGCTGAGCTTGAGCCTTTTACTGATGATGGTCTCCAGCAGCTTTGCCACTCTCGCCCGTTATCTCAAGCTAGTCAGGTCAGTTTTATGAATACACCTCGCCTCTCTATTCCTGATTCTGACGGCGAAAGCGGCAGTGACTCACTGGAATCCTATGTACACACCATTGGAACCCAGGTATTTCAACCTCAACAGTTCTTGGTGCTGGTTGTGGATGATGCCGTTGGCAACTTAAATTTGGTGGGGCGAATCCTGGAGCAGGCGGACTACGAAACAACTTTTGCTTCCCATGGTGCTCAGGCTCTGGAGCAGATTCCGATGGTGCAGCCAGATTTGGTGGTTTTAGACCTTATGATGCCTGATATTTCGGGGCTAGAGGTGTGTAAGAAGCTGAAAGAGAATTCGAGAACAGAGCATATCCCTGTAATTTTTCTGACGGCTAGTGATGATAAGAAAGACTTGATTGAGGCGTTTGCCTACGGTGCCGTAGATTACATCACAAAGCCATTTAGTGCTCCAGAGCTTCTAGCACGAGTCAAAAACCATCTGGAATTGAAACATTCTCGTGATTTGTTGAAGCAGGCGATCGCCAAGCTGGATCGTTTAGCAAAGACGGATCCATTGACCGGTATTGCGAACCGCCGCCACTGGCTTACGCTAGCGAAGCAGGAATTCAAACGTACTCAACGCTACGAGTCATCGTTCAGCATTTTGCTGATTGATTTGGACCACTTCAAAAATATCAATGACACCTATGGGCACCACGCAGGCGATCAGGTGTTGATTACGATTGTGAAATCTGTGCGGAGTAAATTGAGACAGCAAGATTTCTTTGGGCGATGGGGAGGAGAAGAGTTTGTCGTTTTGCTGCCAGAAACGGGATTGAAGGCGGCAACAACGGTGGCAGATCGCCTTCGATCCAGTGTTGAGGCATTGGTTAAGAAGCCTACGCCAAATCAGATTTACCCGTGTACAACCTTGAGTATTGGCATTACGAGCTGTGGTATCCAGGACATTAACCTGGACAGTATTATTCAGCGCGCAGACCAAGCTTTGTATCAAGCTAAGGAGCAAGGGCGTAATCGAGGGGTGGCGATCGCGCCCAGCGGACCAGAATATTCGGTGGTCAAAAACTCCTATCAGTGATGTTTGCCAAGTTCTCAACCACCATTTTCAGAGCCAGTTTCTATGGCTATTGAGACCAAGGCTAACTGACACTTGAATAGGTCCTGTCAGGATGACCAATACACAGACCCAAAACTAACGCCCCGATAGACAACTTGACTGTTTCTAAGGCGAAATAAGCGCCGTGAAGCTGATTCATTCCAGTGGGTAAATCTGACAATAACGTTGGCCAACTTAAGGGCGCACCCAAGCTAACCATGCTTGGCGTCAAACCATAGGTGTCCACTATTACTATCGCTAATAAGACTGCACCAAGAGTAATGAGCCAGCGCTGTAATTTTGGTGAGATTTTTTGCAAGTAAGCAACTGCGAGGAGCCCCGACAGCGTCACTCCGGCTAATAGTAATTCCACTCGATTAAATATTCCGAACAATAGCGCTCCAGCGTCCATAAAGTCCGGCTTTGCCATCATTCCAGCCCAATATAAACTTGGCATCACAACCAAATCCAGCACTAGGCTCCCCCCTAACCATAGGGCTAAAACTAGTCCCGTAATGACTTTCCACGTTCCCGGTTCGAAGAGGAATTGCGATCGCCCTACCCCTTCTAATTCTCCAATAGCCTCTTGACCTAGTTCTAGGCGTTTCATCTGCATCGCTCCTGCCCACTTTGCCTTGATCGTCCTCTTCAGACTAATCAGCGAGATCTCTTAAAATCCAGTGCCGTTTCCTTTTTTAACTAAAGATCATCAGCCTTGGGATAACACCGTCGCTTGCGTTAAGAAGCGATAAAAAATATCAATTCAGTTCAAGAGGGGTGGCTTGGGTCGCGCTATCAACTGAGTTCCCAAGCCTGATGCCTGCAAGGAGTTTACTGCTTTTGCTATGTCAATTGATTGACATAGCAAATTATTGGTGGCGTCTTCTCTTTAGGCAAATGTTCTGCCATTCCATCCCCAGAGATGTCGTTCCGCATCGGCAAATTCGATATAGGTTCGCTGTTTGGCAATGCCTAGCGTCGATTCTAGATGCTGACAGAAAGCCTGACTCATTGATTGGGTTTGATCGGGCGTCATAGTGCCGATGTTTTTGATTTCGATAAAGCAGGTGGGTTCATCGCTGCTGCCGCCGAAGGTCATGGGGATATCTGAAGTGAAAGCGGTCATAACGTAGGCTTCTGATTTTCCAAGCTGTTTCGAAAGTTCGGCGGAGAGTTTCTTCAGTAGGGCATTAACTTCTGAGGATTCAGGGGAGGGCAGAGAGGTTTGAACTTTGATTAGAGGCATGGGGTCAGTGGATATTTTTCAGTGGGTGTTTTCTGACGAATTTAGATTGAAATAATGGGCTGATAAATCGATAGTTAAACTTAGAATTTCCCCTGCGATCGCAAATAATTAAGTAGCCAATTAGCGATCGTCGCTCGACGCGTTTTGCGAGGCGTTAATTCATTGATTTTGTAACCTTTAAAGCCCAGCTCCTCCGCCAATAGTTTTTTGTTTGCCTTGGGGATAGATCGGGTCAGCTTAACGGTTGCAGGACGGCTGTCGATAAAGCGTGGTGGAATGGGGTAGGCTTCGCTCCAGTCATCAGGAGTTGGGCTGGCATCCCAGGTTTGGGTTTGGGGATTCCAACGGTAGCCAAGGGCGTTCCACACCAGCTGATGAGCGATCGCATCGCTAATGTCATCGTTAAGGATGCCCCAGATGACCTCCGTTGAAAGGGTGGGCACCTGGTCGCTAGGCACTGGAACCGGTGGTTGATCGGAGGTGGGACTGCAAGTTGAATCAGCGGTCATTAGAATTCGATTTAAAAGCGCGAACTTAAATTAGCGTGACTTTGTTGACGTTAGATGGAGTAGTGCAGGGGGAAGGCGTTGACGCCACGAGGTTTGACGAACACTCGCTGTTGAGGTTTTAAGTCCAGCTCGTCGAAGCGATCGCGCGTCAGGTGCGCCGTTACTACCTGTCCGTCATCCAGCGCCAACTCTGCCTGAATTTCCCAACCCAGGTGAATCAGCCGATTAACCCGTGCTGGCGTCGTGGCGCTATCGGGATACAGTTCCACCAGCACATCATGGGGACGCAGAAAGACTTCTGGCTCGTTTCGATGGTCGCCATTTCCTTGCCCGTCAAAGATTCGCGATGTGCCCGGCAAAACGTTGACGGGACCAATAAACTGCATCACAAAAGGCGTCGCTGGGTGATCGTAAATATCTCCCGGTCGTCCCACCTGCTCCACCTTGCCCTTGTTCATAATGGCAATTTCGTCTGCCACCTCCATCGCTTCCTCGCGATCATGGGTCACAAATACCGTAGTGACGTGAACTTCATCGTGCAGCCGCCGCAGCCACGCCCGCAAATCCTTCCGCACTCTCGCATCCAGTGCGCCAAAGGGTTCGTCCAGCAGTAATACCTTCGGCTCCACCGCCAACGCCCGCGCCAACGCCACTCGCTGCCGTTGACCGCCAGAAAGCTGGGACGGGTAGCGATTGCCTAGCCCCGATAGCTGAATTAGGTCCAGCAGCTCTTCGACGCGATCGCGAATCTTGCCCTTATTCTCCTTGCGAATATCCAACCCAAATGCAATATTCTGGCGCACGGTCATGTGTTTAAACAGCGCATAGTGCTGGAACACAAATCCGATGCGTCGCTCCTGGACCGTTTGGTGGGTCGCATCCTTCCCCGTCAGCAAAATCCGTCCCTGATCCGGCGTCTCCAGCCCCGCCACCAGGCGCAGTAGGGTCGATTTACCAGACCCCGACGACCCCAACAGTGCCACCAACGAGCCGGACTCAATGGTCAAGCTAACATCATCGACCGCCTGGAAATCTCCAAACTGCTTCGATACATTTTCAACGACGATACCCACGGATCCTCCGTTTGACGCCCACTTGACGTCTGCTTTCGTGCCTAATCAGCCCCGTATTTTAGACCAATAAGCCGAGACTACTCAAAAGAACTAACGATACTTAGCAGACGGAGTCCTGGGAGTTGAGAAAAATAGGTTATCGTCGAGCAAAAAATTAGCGTCCTGAAGACCATTGAATATGCGCACCAACCACCTAGCCGCGCTGACCAGTCACGATGTAGGACGTTCGCTGGGCAATATTAGTCGCGTGGTCTGCCATCCGCTCCAGGTGGCGGATGGCCAGCACCATTAGCACTGTCGGCTCCACTGCTCCCGGTACGTTGTGTTGCCCCGCTAGCTTGGCGTAAAGCTCGTCATAGGCGTCGTCAACAGAATTATCCTGGGCCTTGAGTTGCTCTCCCGCATCAGGATTGGGGGTCACCAACGCCGACAAACTCATAGCCAGCATCATTTGGGTATCCCGCGCCATGCTTTCAATTTCCGGCAGCAGGTCCGGGACCGGATAGGCGAAAAGCTTGACACCAATCTCCGCCAGGTCTTCTGCGTAATCGCCAATGCGCTCCAAATCCCGAATAAGCTGCATCAAGGCGCTGAGCCAACGACAGTCTTCCGCCACTGGCGCGTTGAGAGTCATGGTCAAAACGCAGTCAGACTCAATTTGGCGGTAGTATTCATCGATCTGTTTTTCTAGCTCCGCGATCGCCGTCACCGCCGACAGCTCCCGCCGGAACAGCACGTCTTGGCTATAGCGAAACGACGTCTCCACCATCGCCCCCATGCGCAACACATCC
>JBCCTE010000295.1:0-4849 GCA_039198915.1 Cyanobacteria bacterium P01_D01_bin.73
CTTCACAACGTCTGGACCGATGGTGAGATTGGGCACAAAATGTCCATCCATCACATCGATATGAATCCAGTCCGCACCAGCCTTGTCAACGGCTCGGATCTCTTCTCCGAGGCGACCAAAATCCGCTGATAGAATAGATGGGGAAATAACAGTGGCTTTCTTGGGCATGATGCTTCGCTCTCCTGGGTAAGGGGTGTCGGGATTTGTATCTCTTTTGACAAAATGTTAACAAGTTTTTGCCAAAAAGATGACTGTCCGCCCCCTGCTCTATGGAAGCGTAATAAGTCATCAAATGTTTTTGGGAAATTACTTATGCTTGTGTAGTTGCTGAAAGTTTATTGGACCGCTGTTGGGGCATAAGTTCTCTATGATTATCCCGTTTTTTGGTGATATTTTCCCGCCGGTCTTTTTGAGTTCGTTTCGATTGTTTCTCTCTATTACTTTTTAGTTACTATTGCGTGACCTTTTGGAGCAGCCCATGAAGCGATGGTTCAGTTTGGCTGGCGGGGCAATAATCGCGTTGCCTCTGGTGTTGATGGGAATTGCCGAAGGAGTTCGCCAGGGGGAGCGGTCTATCACCATTGGTGAGCGGGCGATCGCCGCAGCGCCGAAGGTCAACACGACGGGACCGGAAGGCATTGACGCGCGACGGCTGCACCGGGCTCCGTTTAATTTACTGGGGCGCAAGGTGGCGCTGGGGCAGGTGGAGATTGGGCGGCCGGGGCAGTATGCCTTTGATAAGGGGGTGACGCGATCGCAGGCGTTTTCTCCGGCGGGATTGTTTTTGCTGAACCAACGAGCCCGGCCCGATGAGTGGCTAGATGGCCATGCCCATGCGGTGGCGGGGGTGATGCTGGCACGCCATAAGGAGGCGGGCGGTGTGGCTCCGGAGGCTCGGCTGTACGCGGCGGCGACGGGATTTGGAGCGGGACAGGCTCCCAATGGTCAGGCGCGGGAGTGTTTGGCGAGTCAAACGGTGGCGCAACAACAGGAGGGCGGCGTCCGGGCGATTAATTTCAGCTTTGGTGAGCCGCTGGCTCAGGACCGCCGAATTCGTAACGTGTTGGACGGCAATGCGCTGTTGACCCTGTGCGTGGACTGGTCAGCGCGGGTCCATGATGTGCTGTACACCATTGCCGGAAACCAGGGCGGTGGCGGAATTTCGATTCCGACGGATACCTTTAACGGCATCAATATCGCGTCGACGGGGCGGTTTGAGGGCAAGTTTTCCAAGGTGGATTATTCCAACCTGGGCAATGTGGTGCGCGGTGTTGGCAGTCGCTTGGTGGGGCGTGAGAGCAATACCAACGGGCGCGGCTCTGTGGGGCTGGTTGCTCCGGGGGCGGATGTGGCGCTGTTGCGGCCCGATGGCGGGGTGTTTTATGCCAGCGGAACCAGTTTTGCGGCTCCCCATGTGGCAGGGGTTGTGGGTCTATTGCAGGAACTGGGGGATTCGCGCAATGCTGAGGGCGATCGCCAGTGGACGTTAGATAGTCAGCGGCACCAGGTGATGAAGGCGGTTTTGCTCAATAGCGCCGACAAGGTGAAGGATCCTGGCGACGGGCGCTATTTGGGAATGTCGAAAAATATTTGGACCGAGCAGAAGCGCAGTTGGCTGGAGTCCGATGCCTTTGGCAATCGTCGGGAGCCGCTGGATGCGCAGTTGGGGACGGGGCAGTTGAATGCGTTTCGTGCGGTGCAGCAGTTTGAGCCGGGGCAGTGGTCCTCGGGGCTGGTACCGGCGATTGGCTGGGATTTTGATCGGCTGGCGCTGGAGGAGTTGCAGCCAGAAGGGTTAGCCGCCAGTCCTGAGGAGATCGCTCAGCCCACCCATCCCAGTTCTTTGGTCTTTTCCCAGGAGGGCGATGATCAGAACAACTTCAATGGGGGGCGATCGCTGGGGGATATGACCAAGCGGACGGCGGCGGATCCCTTTAGCGGGGCTCCGGCGTTTCGGGATTACGAAATTCAACAGCCGCTCCAGGGGGGGCACTTCTTCTCAGCAACGCTGGCATGGAGTCGCCATGTGGAACTGGTGGACCGCAATGGCAACAAGCAGTTTGACCAGGGCGAGAGCTTTGTAAACCATGGGCTGAGCGATTTGGATTTGTACCTTATGCCGATAGATGACCCCGGTGCGCCGCGCTTTGTCTGTGCCTCCGCCAGCACCGTGGACAGCGTGGAGCATATTTTCTGCCCGGTGCCGAAAACGGGACGATACAAGTTGCGGGTTGTGCTGCGGGAAGCGGCGATCGGTCGGGGCGAATCCTACGGGCTGGCGTGGTGGTCGTCGCCGGTTTTGAATTCAGCAATGGCGACACCGGCAGGGGGTAAATAACGATGGCAGATCCTAATCTTTGGCAGGACGATCCTGATGCCTTCGCTCGGTCCATTGCGGAGGAAGCGCGGCGACAAAGTGAGGCGGCAATTGGTAAGGGCGGAGAAGATAAAGGCGGGAAACGGGCGGATAAGCGAGCGAGTAGGCAATCAATGCCCGAATTATCGGAATTATCGCGATCGCCCCAACGGTCTCCCCAGAGCAGCGATCGCCCGTCTCCCCTCCCCAATACGCTGGATGATTTACCTCGGCGGCAGCAGCCTTCGGAGCCGGATGCTCTGGCTCGATTGATCGCAGAACGGGCGCGGCGGCAAAGTGAATCTTTTATCGGCGACTCCAATGGTGCGGGCGATCGCCTGTTGCTATATCTAATTCTGACCCCCGGCGTTGGCATGGCGATTAGCCCATGGATGCTGGTGCGATCGCGCAGTACGCCCCGGCAGCGACAGGCGAGTCGGTTTGCGCTGGTGGTGGGCGCGATTTGGTTGGTGATGACATTGCTCAGTGCCAGTGGCGGCGGCGATGTCAGCCCCTGGACCTCCCTCGGCAGCGCCAGCACATGGATCTATGTGTTTTTGATGCTGAGTCAAATGGTCCGAGTCTGGCAGCGCAAGTCGTTGCCCATCAAGCGCTAGGGTCGGCACCATAGGCGATCTATTGGATATTTCGCCCCTATGGATTTCCCTAAAAACCGCGATCGCCGCCACCGGTCTCGCCACGGTTATTGGCATTGCGATCGCCCAGTGGCGGGTGCGATATCGAGGGCGTTGGGGATGGGTGGTGGATGGGGCGTTGACGCTGCCGTTGGTGCTGCCGCCAGTGGTTGTGGGCTTTGGGTTGCTGTTGATTTTTGGGCGCAATAGTCCGGTGGGCTGGGCGCTGCGATCGCTGGGGGTACGATTTATTTTTTCCTGGCCTGCCTTGGTAAGTGCTGCAACATTGGTTGCGCTGCCGTTGGTGTATCGCACGGTGGTGACGGCGTTTGAGCAGGTGGACGCGGAGGCGATCGCCGGGGCACGAACCCTGGGGGCGTCGGAGGCGCAGATTTTTTGGCAGGTGCTGTTGCCGCTGGCGTGGCCAGGGGTATTGGCGGGAATGGTATTGGCGTTTGCGCGATCGCTGGGGGAGTTTGGCGCAACGGTGATGGTGGCGGGCAGTATTCCTGGGCGGACGGTGACCATTCCTATTCAGATTTTCCTGGCGGCGGAATCGGGGATGACGGCGGTAGCGATCGCCTGGGTGGCGGTGGCGATCACGGTGGCGGTGGGGGCGATCGCGCTTTTGAACTGGCTACCCGGTGCGCGGCGATTGGCGGGAGCGAAGTGGCTTTATCAGCAAACCCAATGGCTGGGCGGGATATTTTGGGGCGATCGCTCAAATTGTGCCCTCATCAAGCCAGACTCTCAAGCTTCCTGCCCAGCGCTGCAAGCTAGTTTTGTGAAACGGTTGGGTAATTTTCACCTTGATCTTGACTTAAGCGCTGGAGAAACACCCCTAGGAATTTTGGGCGCGTCGGGATCAGGAAAAAGCCTGACGCTGCGGTGTATCGCGGGGGTAGAAACGCCGGATGCGGGGCAAATCTCGGTAAATGGGCGCGTTCTATTCGATGCTCAGCGCCAGATTGATTTGCCGCCTCAACAGCGTCGCGTCGGCATTATTTTTCAGCATTACGGTCTGCTGCCCCATCTAACCGTGGCTGAAAATATTGCGTTTGGATTGCAGCATTTATCGACTGTTGACGGCGATCGCCCGACTCAAGATCAAATCCAGGCGCAAATTAGAAATATGCGTCTGCAAGGCTTGGAGCATCGCTATCCCGACCAGCTTTCGGGGGGGCAGCAACAGCGGGTGGCGCTGGCACGGGCGATCGCCATTCAGCCGGACGTGCTGCTGCTGGACGAACCCCTGTCGGCGCTGGATACTTACTTACGCCATCAAATTGAAAGACTGCTGCGGGATATTTTTGCTGCCTACAATGGCACCGTGATTTTGGTGACCCACCGGCTGGAGGAAGCGTTTCGGCTTTGCGAAAATTTGACGGTGCTGGCGGACGGTCGGGTGATTGCGCGCGATCGCAAGGACAAGATTTTTACCCAGCCCGGCAGCTACCAAGTTGCCCAGCTCACCGAGTGTAAAAATTTCTCGCCCGCACGTATTGTGGCTCCCGGTTGCTTGGAGGCGATCGCCTGGAACTGCCATCTACAGGTGACTCAGCCGATTCCCAACAACGTTAGCCATATTGGAATTCGCGCCCACCATCTGGAATTTATAGATGCAGACATAGATGCCGATGATAAATCGACTGACAACACTTGCCCTTGCTGGCTGGCGGATATTAGCGAAACCCAGCATCGAGTGACGCTGCTTTTGAAACTGCACGACGAACCGGGCGATCGCCATGACTACCATCTCCAGGCAGAAATGCCCAAACCCCTGTGGCAGGAGTGGCGCGATCGCCCGGCTCCCTGGATGATTCATCTGGCAGCAGATCGCCTACTGCCCCTAACCGAC
>JBCCTE010000296.1:0-4831 GCA_039198915.1 Cyanobacteria bacterium P01_D01_bin.73
CAAATTGTTACTGAACATCATCAGGGACAATTATCTTGTACGTCTGAATTAGGCAAAGGGACGAAGTTTACCGTTCGCTTGCCCACTGTGCACAGTTAGTGATGTAACTACAAGTTCAGGTATTGATAGATAGGGGCTAGATCTAAGTGCTCTTCTAGTAGGAATGCCATGGCATCGTAAAGATTGCGTTGATTATCTGACCATGAGATCGTCCCTCGCCGATAGTCCGAAATCTTTGACAGGACGGCTAACTTTTCCCGCAGTGTTCCTGACTCAAATAGTCCATGAAGATAGGTCCCCCAAATATTACTGATTTCCACGCCTTCATTGTGGCGATCGCCCCTTTGGTTGGTCACTTTAACTAAAGGCTGACCTTGCTCCTGCGTGGAAAGTCCACTGCGAAACTGAGTTTTTCCCGTATGAATTTCGTAGGCATTCCAAGTTTCGTCACCGCTATGGGCTTGAACTTGAATCACCGATTTAATGCTTTCAAATTGGGTCACCATGGGCAGTAGCGCCAGACCTAATTCTTCGCCGGTTTCGCCGCCGCTGCCCGTTGGATCAACGATGCGATCGCCCAGCATTTGATAGCCGCCGCAGATGCCGACGATGGGCGTACCCTGGCTGGCGAGGCACTGGATTTCTGACCCTAAGCCCGACTCCTTGAGCCAGCGCAGATCCGACAGGGTGTTTTTGCTGCCGGGGAGGATGATGGCTTTGGGCTGTGCTGCCCGTAATTCAGCAACTGATTTAACCCAAACGGTGCGCACGCCCTGGTCGAGCTGCCATGGTTGACTGTCCTGGGAGTTGGAGACGAAGGGGAAGCGGATCCAGGCGATCGCTTCACCACTACCCTGCTCTTCTGCTTCGCGGCAAAGGCTATCCTCGCTTTCCGGTTGCAGGTCGTTGCGGTAGGGCAGAGTGCCGAGGTAAGGCAGGTCGGGGAGGTATTGCTGGAAATATTTGCCCGCTGTGGAGAACAGGCTCAAGTCGCCGCGAAATTTATTGACAATTAAGCCCAGTCCGAGCGATCGCGCCTCCGGTGGCATTAAATTCGCCGTGCCCACCGCCTGGGCAAAGACGCCGCCTTTTTCGATGTCCGCCACCAGTAGCCAGCGCCCTTGCAGGTGCACGATGGGGCGAAGATTGACCAAATCCCGATGCATTAGGTTTAGCTCCACCGGGCTGCCCGCTCCCTCCAGCAGCAGAACATCGGTGCGCGATCGCCAGAACTCCAGCGTCTCTGCCACCGTTTCCCACAGGGTTTCGATGTGCTGGTAATAATCCCGCGCGGCGATATGTTCTTTGGCTTTTCCCAGGAGTACAAGCTGGGACGTGGAGTTACCGGCAGGTTTTAACAGGATGGGATTCATTTCGGCGATCGCCCGCAGCCCGCAAGCTGCTGCCTGGGCTCCCTGGGCTCGTCCGATTTCGCCGCCTTCTAGGGTGACAAAGGAATTGTTGGACATATTTTGGGCTTTGAAGGGCGCAACCTGAACGCCTTGCCGTCGCAGCCATGCCCCCAGCGCCGCCACCGTCCAGCTTTTGCCTACGTTCGACGCTGCTCCCAATACGGAAATTGCCTTCATTGCGTTGCCCTCCAGGTGCTCCCGCTCCTGATTTTAATTGCCTTGACCACCCAATTTTTTGTTGGATTTCTCGTTGGACTCCCCTCGGTGGGGATCGGGCGATCGCCCCGAACGGGATAGGATAAAGAGCCGTTACCCTGCCTAAGCCATGGCTGATTCACCTAACGCGCCACAGTCTTCTGATAAGCCTTCTGGTACGAACCGCGATGCCGAGCCCCTCAATGGTGAGGCTCAGGACCGTCAAGATTATTTGGATTTGGATAGCGATCGCCCGTCACGGATGGCGGGGGAGCCGGGGGAGGAGATTGACCTTGAAGAGGACGATGAGTTTGAGGCGGGCGGGTTTCCCTGGCTGATTGTAGGTGGGGCGATCGCGTTGCTGGCACTGACGGGCGGGGCGCTGTGGTGGCAGCAGTCCCAGGCGGAGGGCGATCGCGGAGCATTGACGGCGGAGACTGATAAGCCGGCGGTTGGGGTGTCGGTGGCTCCGGTGCGATCGGCGACGGTGACGGATACGTCGGATTTTGTGGGGACGCTGCGGGCGTTGAATCGGGTGACCTTTCGGGCGGAGACGGAGGGGCGAATTTTGCGAGTGTTGGTGCGATCGGGTCAGCCAATTCGAGTGGGGCAGCCGCTGTTTCAAATTGAGCCGCGGGAACAGGAGGCGGCTTTTGGTGGAGCCCAGGCAAATATTGCTAGCGATCAGGCAGCGGTGCAGGCGGCCCGGGCGGCGGTGGCTCAGGAGCGGGCGGCGGTAGCAGCGGTGGAGTCGGAAGTGCGGGCGTTGCTGCGCGATCGCCAGGCGAAGATTGCGGAAGTGAAGCTGGCGGAGCAGGAACTTGGGCGGGTGCAGGGGTTGGTAGAAGAGGGCGTTTTGGCGGCGCAGTTGCTGGATCGGGCGGCTAGCGATCGTGATCGCACCGTAGCGGAATTGCGGGCGATTGAGGAGCGGATCCAGGGAACGCAGCGAGAGCGAGACGGGGCAAAGTTGCGGGAACAGGAGGCGATCGCGCGGCTGCGGCAGGCGGAGGCGGATTTGGGGCGATCGCGAGCCAATGCGGCGGTGGAGGCGGAGCGGCTGCGGGAAACCCAGGTGCGATCGTCCTTGAACGGCGTCATTGGCGATATTCCGGTGAAGGTGGGGGATTTTGTGACCGAAAGCGATGTGCTGGCGACGGGGTTTGAAAATCGGCTCTTGGAGCTGCGGTTAAGCGTGCCGGTGGAGCGGGCGGCGCAGTTGCGATCGGGCACGCCGGTACAGATTGGGGACAGTAACCAGCGAGTGTTGGGAACCGGTCGGGTGAATTTTATTTCGCCGACCACCGAGGGGGAGTCGCAAACGGTGTTGGTGAAGGTGGGTGTGCCCAACCAAAATGGGCAGCTGCGGGATGGGCAGTTTGTGTCGGCGCGGGTGTTGTGGGGACAGCGGCAAAATCAGGCAGTGGTTCCGGCGTCGGCGATCGCCCGGCAGGGTAAGGAGCAGTTTGTGTACGTGGTGCAGCGGGATGGCGAGGGATTGGTGGCGCGCAAGCAGGTGGTTGAGCTGGGGCGGCAGCAGGGAGATTTTGTGGAGGTGCTGTCGGGGTTGCAGCCGGGAATGTCGGTTGTTAGTGCCGGGCTTCAGCGGTTGAGCGATGGCGATCCGATCAAGCTATTGGACGCGCCGCCCCCTGGTGCCCAGCAAAATACGCAGCCCAATCTAACGCCATTGCCTGCTCCGAGTGTTGGGACTGGTGGATTAGCGCCAGCAAGCCCGACGCCAGCGAGCCCGACGCCAGGACAAACACCGGCATCGAGTTCGTAGATTTTGCAGGATTTACTTGCAAGATTTAGCTGAAATATTCGAGCTAGGACGCTGCAGTTTGGGCTGCGGGAATGACTGCCGTTTCTACCCAGTCGCGAATAATTTGGTCCACTTCGGCGGGGGCTTCGTCGTGGGGGCAATGTCCAGCATCCAGAAAGCGCTCGGTCAGGGTGGGGTAATACTGGCGGAATTTTGCTGAGCGATCGCTGGCATTCATCCACGGGTCACCCTGTCCCCAAACCAATAGCAGCGGGCAATTCATCTGTCCCAGCAGTACGTCTAGGGTGTCGCCGCGTGGAGATTTAAAGACTGAGGCGAATACTCTGGCGGCACCGCGATCGCAGGAGGGACGATAAATTTCCTCTACTAGCTGATCCGTTACCGCCGACTGGTCGATGTAGACCTTTTCGAGAGTCTTGCGGATGGTGGATTTGCGGCGGGCGTTTTGGAAAATTAAATAGCTGGGCAGGGGTTGGAGCAGCACCGACCGGAAAATCTTGCCGATAAACGCCTTGACCGGGTTGGGTTTCTGTACCCGTGGATCGTCGGAGAAGGGACCGGCGCTGTTGAGCAATATCAAACCGCGCACCGATTGCGATCGCCCCGCAGCAACACAGAGAGATGCGTAACCCCCGAGGGAATTCCCCGCCAAAATTACCGGTTCACCAATCACGTCGGTAATGAAGTCGTGGAGCTGATCCCGCCACAGTTCGCCGCTGTAAACTCGATCCGCCTTTTCAGAACGCCCAAATCCCAGCAGGTCGATCGCCCACACATCAAAATCCGCCGACAGGTCCGCAACATTTTTCCGCCAGTGATCCGTTGATGCACCGAAGCCATGGACTAGGAGCAGTGGGGGGCGATCGCTGCGAGATTCACCGGCATGGACGTAGTGAATCTTGTGTCCCTGCCACTGCCAATACTGACCGGGCGTAGCGGGGGCGTCGATAAAAGCGGGGATGGTGGCAGCAGTCATTGGGATGGGGGGCAATCACAGCAGGTTCGCTTTTAAATGTAACGCAGCGTTAAGCACGACGTTAATGCCTGCCGATATCTTTAGCCGCTGAGCTTTTATCCTTTAGCGTTCTACTTGGAGGCGGCGGGTAACGATGGTGGTGCCGTTGCCGGAGATTAGAACTGCGGAAATCCAGCGGGGACCTTCCTTGTCGGGGGCAGTGCCGGTTTTAAATAGACCGCCTGCCGATAGGGTTTCTAGTTGCCAATCGCCGGGAGCGCGATAGCCCTGCGCCGTCACCGGTTCATCGATCGCCGCCCCAGCCAACAGGTCATCGCTCAAGGGCTCCTGGACGATCGCATCGAACGTAAAAGTATCCCCCGGTCGCACCGTTTCTGGCAGCCGAATCCATACCGTCGGGGGGCGATCACCACGCTTAATTTCCGTCTCCTCCGTCAAACCATTCGCGATGGCGTGGTGGTG
>JBCCTE010000297.1:0-4825 GCA_039198915.1 Cyanobacteria bacterium P01_D01_bin.73
GCCCCCCTTACCAAGGGGGGCTTTTCGTCGAACTGACCTCTTAGAAAAGTATTGGAACGAATACTTAATGGAGGCTAACCCAAGGGGTAACATCCCAGCCGAAAACATTAAAGTGGGGTGGGGCGGGCAACTTAGTAGCTGCGCGGCGGCTCCTGGATCAACAATCCTAGGAATTGCCGGTCTGCCTATCGCAACAACAATTCGCGCGAGAACCGCAACAACAATGCCGGTTTTCGTGTGTGTTGTGTGGCTCCGAGCACTCTTTGCAATCAGAGCTGGTGGATGGGAATTCACCGGGAGCATTTGAAGAGTCCAGTCCCGTTCCGGCGACGTGCAAGCGTCCAAAAATACCCCGTGGTTGGTTTGGCTTAGTAGGTGCGCCGAACCGTCAGCCAACCACACCCACCCCCGTTGGCAACGCCATGGCAGAAACCGCCCCACCGCCCCGAAAAATCATCCTGCGCCGCCAAAAACTCAAGGTGCAATGTTATGTGGAAGATTTGGGTAATGATATTTCCCTGGAACTAATCCCCATCCCCGGTGGCTCCTTCACCATGGGCTCCCCAGAGGCTGAAGAAGAGAGCATGGAGCGTGAACGCCCTCAGCATCCGGTCACTGTTCAACCGTTCTATATGGGGCGTTTCCCGGTCACCCAAGCCCAATGGCGAGCTGTCGCTGCTTACCCTTCCGTGGATCGAAAACTAGAGTCTTCCCCGTCTAATTTTCCTGGCGATAATCGTCCCGTTGAGCAAGTCAGTTGGGATGATGCAGTGGAATTTTGTAAGCGTTTGTCTGATCACTCTGGCAAGGACTATCGCTTACCGAGCGAAGCACAATGGGAATATGCTTGCCGTGCTGGCACCACCACCCCATTCCACTTCGGCGAGACCCTAACTGACGAGCTGTCGAATTACCGGGCAAAGGATGACAAACTCCTGGGGAAGGGAGCCTACGATCGTGGAATTCTGGGTAGATACCGTGAAGAAACAACAGATGTAGATATCTTCCCTGCGAATTCCTGGGGACTGCACGATATGCATGGCAACGTCTTGGAATGGTGTGCTGATACCTGGCATGGGGACTATGCTAGTTCCCCTGAGGATGACAGCCCCAGGACTGATGGAAAATCAAAAAACCGAGTGCTGCGCGGCGGCTCCTGGATCTACGCTCCTGGGCTTTGCCGGTCTGCCTTTCGCAACGGCAGTTCGCGCGAGGACCGCCTCAACGTTGCCGGTTTTCGTGTGTGTTGTGTGGCTCCGAGGGCTTCTTCGCCGCCGAACCAGAAATCCTAGCCCTTTGCACTTTTTCCCTTTTGCACTTTGCAAATCCCTCATCGCCGTGAGGCGATCAAAATTTTTTGGCAGATTCCACCTTGCCCTCCCCCTCCAATGATCGGAAATCTGCACAAAACCAACCTTTGCAAAAACACCCAAAGCTTGAGGACTTCAGCCCCCAAATTTGTCTCTGATTGCCATCCAAAGATAGGTTATTAATAGAAGCAATCTATCAATCGCCCCCAAACCCTTGAATTTACTGGGCTCAATTGCTCGCTCGGGACGAGAGGCAACAGCTAGCAGCAAAGTCAGCCTTCTCTCCAACTTCCCCAAACGTATGTAAAACTCGCAGGCTTGGATAAAAGTCAGCTTGATTTTGGCTTTGGATAGACGCTGGAGAGAAAGTTGTTTCGAGCGATCACCCGGACCTTAATGCAAGCGAACGGAATGGTGCGACTTGAATTGCATCAGAAGGTCCTGGTTATCAATCCTCAGAAAAACTGGGCAAAAATTCACTCTAAAGATAGAGTCTGGATAGAATTCGTCTATCCTGATCGCCAAAACCCTTGTAAATACTAAGCTAACTGATTCCTTCACACGGAAGAGGTCACTGGTTCAAATCCAGTATCGCCCATAGCTCATCTACCGTTCCCAAATTTGCTCAACCCTATGTGCTGATCGGGCGTGGATGGTTGAATTTGCATATTGCAAATTTAAGTTTTCAAATGATTAAGGAGCATTTCATCTTGGTCCTTTTTAGGAAGGGACGAACCTATTTCACATTCGCTAAAGTTTCTGCTGTACATGGGTTTTTTGTCTTTCTCGAAGCAGATTTGAACTGCCGACCTTGGGCTTATGAGTCCGTATTCGCAATTGCTGAATCAAGATGAACAGCTGTAGTGCGACACACCACCAGCGTTGAAAAATGCCTGAGGTTTTAGGCGATAGTACTTGTCTTCTATTTCCTGCGACTGCTCATCATAGGGATAGCTGAGTACTTCTTGTAACTCTTTAACTAATGCATAGTCACCGTGCATGGCTTGCTGGTACGCAGGGACGATCAACCACTCTCGCCAGGTGTATTTTGGATTGGCACGCTTCATATCTGCTGATATCTCATCCAAATTGCCGCCATTGGTGACGAGCTTGCGCCAGCTCTTCAGCCAAGATTGCCATTGCTCATCAAGCTCTTGCGAAGTTTTGACGTAGAAGCTCTTTTTTAGAGCTGAAATATCGTCGGGTATATGGGACAACTCGCGGAAAAAGATAGCGTAATCCACCTCTGATTCAGTCATCAACTCCATTAGATTTTTGAAGAGATCTGGGTTGAATTCAGCCAAACCAAGCTTGGTCGCCCACATTTGCTGAACCTGCTTTTCCATCACTTCTGCAAAGTCATGGCGTACTTGGTCAAAATGCTCTGAAGCTTCGGCATGTTCTTTAATTAGCGGTCTTACAGCTTTCCAAAACATATGGAAATTTGCTTCTGCTGCCACTGGCTGATTAAAGAATGAAAAGTGTTTGCCGCCGCCAGTCCAAGGTTGAAACCAAGGGGCAAAACGTTCACAAAATCCAAAGGGTCCATAGTCAAGGGTAAAGCCACCCGCAGCGCAGTTGTCACTGTTGAAATTGCCTTGGCAATAGCCAACGCGCAGCCAATTGGCTACCAGTGAAGTCAGTCGCTGACGAAATAGCTTAGCTAGCTCAACCAATTGATCTGCAAAATCAAGGCTTTGATTGATGTCGCTTTTGTACTCTCGCTCGATTAAGTGGGACACAATCATCCTCAACTCTTCTAAAGCTTTTGGATGGGCATTGTTGCGATCGCGACGGGCAAATAACTCCAGCTGACCGACGCGCAAAAAGGAGGGTGCAACGCGCGTTGAAATGGCTATGGGGTTGTCCACCAAAATATCAGGGTCAAAGGAGTGGGAGTCCTGAGAGTACCAAGGGCGGGTAACGGTGTCGGATTTAGACACGTACAGCGTCAAAGAGCGCGATGTGGGAACGCCTAAAGCGTGCATGTAATCCTGCGCTAGAAACTCACGCACGCTGGAACGGAGTACTGCACGCCCGTCGGCACCACGACAATAGGGGGTTGGACCACCACCTTTCAGCTGCATTTCCCAACGCTTGCCATTGATGATTCCTTCGAATACGGATACCGCCCGACCATCGCCATACCCATTGCCCGTACCAAATGGACATTGTTGGGTATATTCGGTGCCATAAATCGATAAGGCATAGCCAGTCGCCCAGCCAAAGGGACGCATCGGCTCATGGACCGCAGAAATATCACCAGAAAAGACCTGGCGAAATTTCTTATCTAGCGCTAGCTCGTCGCTCAACCCAAGTTCTTTAAAAAAGGTGCTGCTGTGGGCGACATATTCTGGTTCTGCAAGGGGCGTTGGTGTGACCGGTACGAAATGACCGGAAAAAACCTGGCGGGCACGGTGATCATCACCATCGACCGTGGCATTGGGGTCGGCATTTAAGGTGTCCATCAGAGAATAATCTGCCAATCGCACAAACTCGTCGAAGGTCGTTGCGCAGGTCTCAGCAGATGGTTTAGATGGGTATGACATTGTTGCTGACGCCAGTGTTGTCGGAAAAGATTTGTGATTAATTCTAGACCTTGTACAAGGGAAAAGTACTAGATCTCCCGAGTTCATTATGGTGATGGGCTAAGCCAAAACTGATGGTGCCTGCCGATGCGTGGACTCTCTGATCAAATTGATCGCGATCGCCCCAGTCTTGAAATGTTCTCGGGCGATCGCCACAACACCGATTGTCTAGATTTCGTTCAACAACGCCTTAGTCTCCTCGGTTTTCAGCCGTGCTCCCAGGCTTGTCACCAGCTTGGAAGATGCTAGCGACCCCAGCTTGCCCGCATCAGCCCAGCTCAGACCGTGGGTAATGCCGTAAAGCACACCGCCAGCATACATATCGCCCGCGCCAACGGTATCGATCGCCTTGACTGGATAGCCCGCAATCTCAATCAGGTTTTCCCCATCAAAAATGACCGATCCCTTGGGACCCAGGGTCACCGCGAAGGCTTTGGCCAGGGTCTTTAGGTGGGCGATCGCCGCATCCAAACTGTCCGTATCCGCCATCGCCAACGCCTCACTCTCATTGGCAAACAGCAAATCCACACCGGGACCGATCATCTCCAACAGCCCGTCCTTAAAGAACTTGACCATATTCAGGTCCGAGAGGGTCAGGGATGTCTTTTTCCCCGCCGCTGCCGCCAATTCGCGGGCTTTAATCGCAGCGGCTTTGCTGTTTTCCCCCGTCACCAAATAGCCTTCAATGTAGGTGTACTCGGAATTGGCGATCGCCTCAGCATCCAGATCTGCCTCAGAAAGTGTCGACGAGATGCCTAGAAAAGTACTCATTGTGCGATCAGCATCCGGCGTCACCAGCACCAAACATTTGCCGGTGATACCATCCCCCGGAGCCTGTTTTTGCAGATTAGAATCAACCCCGCAATCCACCATATCTTTGAGGTAATACCGACCAAAGTCGTCGTCGGCCACCTTGCAAGAGTAAAA
>JBCCTE010000298.1:0-4799 GCA_039198915.1 Cyanobacteria bacterium P01_D01_bin.73
CGCGAGATCAAGTAGAGCAAACCTTAGAGGAGCTTCGGCACACCCAATCTCAGTTGGTCCAGGCAGAAAAAATGTCCAGCTTGGGGCAGCTTGTTGCGGGAGTTGCCCATGAGATTAATAACCCCGTAAATTTTATCAGCGGCAATCTAGAGCATCTTCAAGACTCATCGGCATCGCTTTTACAGCTGATTGATCTTTATCAAAGGACTTATCCAGACCCATCTGAGGATATTCAAGAATTAGCAGAGGATATTGACCTGGACTTTTTGCAAGAAGATATGCCGAAAGTTTTACAGTCAATGTTTATGGGTAGCGATCGCATCCGCGAAATTGTCGAATCGCTGCGTACATTTTCACGATTGGATGAAGCGGAATTCAAAGCGACTAATATCCATGAGGGTATTGATAGCACCGTGCTGATTTTGCGACACCGCCTAAAGGCTAATAATGTCCGTCCAGAGATCGAAGTTGTTCAAGACTACGAGCCCAACCTACCGCCAGTGGTGTGCTATCCGGGTCCGTTGAATCAAGTGGTGATGAATATTGTTGCCAATGCAATTGATGCGATTGATGAGCAAGTACAGGATCAGCGGAGTTTAGTGTCGTTCAAACCAAAGATCACCCTTCAAACGCGCCTAATCAAGCAAAAACGCTTGGAAATTGTTGTTGGAGATAACGGTCCTGGTATTCCTGTAGCGATTCAAAGTCGCATTTTTGACCCGTTTTTTACGACGAAAGACATCGGCAAGGGAACGGGAATGGGGATGTCCATTAGCTATCAAATTATTACTGAAAAACATCGTGGAACCCTTACTGTCAGTTCCCGCCCGGGTAATGGGGCGCGGTTCACCATTGCCATCCCAATGCATCCAGAGGAGTCAGAACAGCAAAGCTAGTCAGCGAACATAGGCACTACTTAAGGTAGGCGATCGTAACTCCAGCGCCGCCGTCGTTTTTCTCAGCAGTTTCGTAGCGCTCCACCAAAGCGTGCTGTTTCAGGAACGATTGGACGCCCTCCCGCAGTTTGCCGGTGCCTTTGCCGTGGATTACCCATATTGCGCCTTGGTCAGCGGCGATCGCATTAGCAATCAACTTATCGATAATGGGCTCCGAGTCCACCACCCGCGCCCCGCGAATATCGACAGAGGTTTTGGAGGTGCGTAGGATGGTGCGCTTTTTGGGCTTTTGGGACACCCTGGCAGCTTTCTTCGGCGGCGGTTCCACCTTTTCTCCCTTCAGCGACTCGATGTCGTTCATGGGCACCGTCGCTTTCAAGATGCCCATCCGCACCGTCAACTGCTGACCCGCCTCGTCCACATCCAACACTTCCGCCGTGCTGCCTAGGCTTAACACCCGAATTCGTTCGCCGACGGTGGGCTTATAGGTGGGCTTTCGCTTCTTGGCTTGCTGGGATGGCAGACGCTTTTCGGCGATCGCCCCCAGCTCTTCGCCAGCTTTTTGCGCCGCTTGCCCAGTGATTTCACCCTTCTTCAGGCGACGAATCACCTGATTAATTTCCTGTTTGGCGTCGTTAACGGCAGCTCGTACCGCCTCCTCTTGGGATAGGCGTAGCTGCTCCTCCCGTTCCTTCAGCGCCTTGGCTTTCTTATCAATTTGCTGGTGCAGATGTTGGGCTCGCTCTAGCAAGTGCTGAGCCTGATTGGACTTGGATTCCTGCTGGCGGTGCTGGGCTTCCAATCCGGCGATGGTTCGATTAATGTCTTCCGAAAATCCGCCTACCAGCTTCTGGGCGCTATTCACCACGGATCGATCCAGCCCCAGCCGCTTGGCAATGGTCAACGCATTAGAGCGACCGGGAAGTCCCCACAGCAGTTTGTAGGTGGGGCTTAGGGTGCGATCGTCGAATTCCACTGAGGCGTTTTCAAAGCGATCGTCTTGATACTTCAGCGTCTTCAACTCGCCAAAGTGGGTCGTCGCGACGGTGAGCTGGGCACGGTCCGCCAGCTTGGTGAGCAGCGATGTGGCTAGGGCGCTTCCCTCGGCTGGGTCAGTACCTGCGCCCACTTCGTCCAGCAGCACCAAGGAGCGATCGCCAATAACCTTTTTCTGTAGCTGCTGATTTTCCGGCGTTGCCTCTTCTGATAAGGGCTGAGATTCTGGGGATCCCCCCTCTATCCCCCCTTGATAAGGGGGGAGGTTTGACTCTGGCTCGTCGCTCTCTGCTTCCTGCTTTGGCGGTAATGGTTTCAGCGCCTTCAAAATTCGGACAATGCGGCGGATATGTCCTGAAAAGGTCGATAAATTTTGCTCGATAGACTGCTCATCGCCGATATCCGCCAGCACCTGTTCAAACCACGGCAGCTCCACCGGCTCGCGGGCAGGCACAAACAGTCCCGCCTTAGCCATCAGCGCCGCCAACCCCAAGGTTTTCAGCGTCACGGTTTTACCGCCGGTGTTGGGCCCAGTAATGGCAACCACACGAATTTTCGGATCCACCGCCACATCAATGGGCACCACATCCGCCCCGCCATCGTGGGTCGCCTGCCACACCAGCAGGGGATGACGCAAATTGCGCAGGGTCGTGGTTTCGTTTGCTTTCGGGTCGATAAATCGAGGCGGGTTGGCTTCCAACCAAAAGCTGTACCGCGCCCGCGCCGCCGCCAAATCGATAGTGGTCGCGATCGCCAAAACCTGCTCCAACTCCGGCAAATCTTCCGCCACCAACTCACTCAGCCGCCGCCGAATCACCTCCTCTTCTGCCGCCTCCTGACGCGTCAACTGGCGCAGCTTATTATTCGATTCCACCACCGCATGGGGTTCTATATATAGTGTTCCCCCCGACGCCGACGTATCGTGGACGATGCCGCGAATGTTTGACTTGTGCCCCGCCTTCACCGGCAGCGCAAAGCGATCGCCCCGCATCACAATGGTCGACTCCTGCACCGCATTGGGCTTTTGCTGCATGATATTTTGCAGCTTCTTGCGAATTTGCGATCGCACCTGCTTCAGCCCGTCGCGAATGCCCCCCAGTTTCGTACTGGCCCGATCCGCGACCTCACCGCGATCATCAATGCAGTGATTAATTTCCTTCTCCAAATCCGGCAGCGTCCGCACGCTGGACACCAACCCCATCAGCACCGGACAGTCATCCTCTCGCGGCGCAATCTGCTTCCGTAGGTTCCGCAATCCCGCCAGCGTTTGGGCGATCGTCAGCAGCTCCTCCCCTGACAACACCCCCTGTCGTTCCGCCCGCTCCAGCGCTGCATCAATATTGCCAATGCCGCGAAAACTCAGCTCCTGCGCCTCCGTCTGCTCAAACTCATAAACTTCCTGAGTTTGCGTCAACAGCGCCTCACTGCCCGTCAAACTATCGGGAATCACCAGCTTTTCCGCCGCAATTCGTCCCAGCGGCGTGGACGCAAAGGAGGCTACTTGCAGGCAAAGGCGCGACCACTCCAGCAGCCCTAAGGTTTCTGCCTGAATGGCCGGTGTCGCGATCGCCCCCTTATCAGACTTGGGTGCAGACGATTCAGAAACAGACGGTGAAGGTGGCGTAGTAGCCGTGAGCATGGGCGAATTGACAATCAAGAAACAGCAGGAGGCGCAGCTAAAAATTGCAGCCTATGAATTGTAAATAATTTTTTCTATTTGTATGCCCTTAATTGATCGAGTTTTGGAAAATGTCGAAATTTCGCGATTGTTTTCTGCCGCCATCGAAGGGAAGGAGCATTTCGCGATCGCTCCCTGATCATCAAGGCTTCACGCACTCCTGTCCTTAAAGGGCTCAACCTCGCTCGAGCACCCTCTTAGTGATCCGAGTGAGCCGTAGACGCAAGATTGCGGATCGAAAATTCCATGTAGCAATGGCAACAAGATTTTAAACAATATATTAAATTCGAGTTCTACGATTCAGAAAAGCATTCCTCTTCTCCTTACTATTACAGGAGATCGTCATTCACAAGATTGAGGTGGGACGTGCGCGCCCGACTTTGCCTGTGCAACGGCACGACTTGGTCAGTAAGGAGCCAAGCGCCCGCCGATCCGGGTTCTATCTGGTAATGACATTAAAGATGTTTTCCGACACGCACCGCCTGGATAGCTTCCCTATCTGAGAAAGTGCGCCACTCAGAAAACGTATTAAAACAACGCCCGTAGAAGAAGAACGCTTGTAGCGAGGTAAACGATGGCAAAACCACTCCTGTGGACGCCAGTCTTCCGAACTCTAGGTTGGTTGCCCAAGAGAAGCAAAGGACAGGAAGCTGATAATCCCCAATCCAGCCCGTCCCTACTTGGCGGAAATATCCGTTTTGTCGACCTCTCCGGACAACTGTTGGGTGCCCACGTCGCCCACGCTGGACTGATTGTTTTGTGGGCTGGGGCAATGACCCTGTTCGAACTAACTCGGTTCGACATCACCCAGCCTATGTATGAGCAGAATCTGATTCTGTTGCCCCACCTGGCTACTCTGGGCCTAGGCGTTGGCGCTGGCGGTCAGATTGTTGACCTGTATCCCTACTACGTTGTCGGAATGCTGCACTTGGTCAGCTCTGCCGTACTGGGTGCTGGTGGTATGTACCACTCGGTCCTTGGTCCAAAGGTATTGGATCCCAAAGGCTTTGGGTATGACTGGGAAGATGGCGAGAAGATGACCAGTATTCTAGGTGCTCACCTAGTGATTCTGGGATTAGGCGCATTGGCTTTGGTGTTGAAAGCCAGCGTATTAGGCGGTATCTATGACCCGATCGCCGGGGATGTCCGTTTAATTCAGCCCAACATGGATCCTGGACGCATCTTTGGCTACCTATTCGGCATCAATCCCGAAGGCTGGAGCCTCAGCG
>JBCCTE010000299.1:0-4782 GCA_039198915.1 Cyanobacteria bacterium P01_D01_bin.73
ATCGTCACCAAAATTTAAATCCCAGCAACGACCCACCGGTTATTTATCCGGGCAGCATTGACCGGGTAGATTTCAGTGAAGAAAAGGAAGATAAAGGGTTTGTTTTAATTACAATTCAATCTCTAGAAGATGCGGAGAAAACATCAGGAAAAACGCCGGAAAATGAAGGGGAAGAGGGTGGAAATATTGATAGTTCTTCCAATGATTCATCATTTCCTCCGCTACGACCGTTTTTAACGGAATGGGAATTTTGTCCATTGCCAGTGCGGCGGTTTTGCACAATTCAAGTGGATTTAAGCGACAGTGAAGATCCCCACGGCAAATTGTTAGCGGCGGTGAAGCCGGATGCCATTGAAGATGCGGTGGTGCGTTTGATTTATCGATTGCAGGCGGATCAGCTGGGGGAAATTAATACGGCGGAGCTGTACGATGCGCTGGCGATCGCCCATAGCTACACGGTGAACGCGGACCTGGTGAGTCAGCTGGCGCGACCGCGGTTGCCAGCGTTGACCAACGCAAAACCGTTGGATCCACTGGAGGCGCTTCAGTTTTATTTAGATAGTCGGAATGATTTGCAGGATATGGCGACAGATTTGATGGCGGCGGCAGAATCGTTGGTGGGCTATCGGTTGCCGGGAGAATCAGCGCAGAAGCAATCCCAGGAAAAATCGGATGATTTACAGAAAAATGGGAATGATAAAAAAGTCGATAACTCTGAGGACGTGGGGGGCGATCGCCTTGAGCCTTCCCCAGTTATCCGTCCAAGCGTTGACGGCATTCCAGTGGAGCAGTTGAACTTGCTTGGATAGTTTTACCTGGTCGACTTTGTCTTAACAATTTTATTTGGATGGTTATTGTCTTAGGTGGCAGCGTAAAAACATCCAAAACCAGAAGAATTATTCCGTATAAACAGGGTTGAAATGTGTCATTTTTGACTCTCAGGATAGCAAAATCTTCATATAAGAACTTTTCATGAGCTGGAGGAGTTGTTGACTTGCGTCTGTCAATATAATTAGTGGATAAAGTCGTTATTGATGGCGCGCCAATGATGTGCAAAGTCATATTCGGCATTGTCTAACTAATTGTGTTTTGTCGGTACTGCTTGGCAGAGATATCAACTCACCGTTTGCAACAATTATTTCGCCAGCTTCCGTGGTTGAGGGAGTTATTTTAGGGGCAGTTATTTATGAAATCTCGAGTCTAGTACCGTTTCGAGTATTGTTCCAATTCGTTGTTTCAAATTAATGGTCGCTAGCCATGTCTCAATCTCATCCTGCTCGCCAGTCTGCTCAATCTGATTTCCTAGATTCCCTTGAGCATTTGGGTGAGACTTTCGGTGCTTTGGACGACGGTAGTTTGCCGACACCGGGGCAGAAGGAGTGCTCTCCAGTTGAAGGCGTCAACACTGTGGAGGAGGCGATCGCTCAAGATAATTTAAACCCCGGTGAAAATACTTCTGAATCAGAGGTTAATCCTGAAGGATATGACGAGCGGAATAGCCGAAAAACTGTTGGCAAGCAAGCCCAGGATTAGATTTTTTAGACTTTAAGGATTTCAAACTTTAAGGATTAAATTGTGCTGTGCCCCAAAGATTGCGAAACGGAACTGGAAGAACGGACAACGGATGACGATTTAGCGGTGCACCACTGTCGCGGATGTAAGGGGGAGTGGATCCAGGCAGAGAGTTATCGACAGTGGCAAGAGGAACACGGCGATGCGTTGCCAAATGTGAGGGTGCTCGGACCGGTTCTAGACCCTGACTTTGAGGCATCGCTGGAGGATGTGCAGGCGTCTCTTTGCCCAGAATGTAAGCATTACCTATCGCGATCGCGCATCGGCTTTGGACAGTCGTTTTTCCTAGAGCGTTGCAAGAATTGTGGCGGTTTCTGGTGCGATCGCGGCGAGTGGGATTTATTAGCGAAGCTGGAGTTTCACACCAATCTAGACTACCTATTCACGCCGGATTGGCAGGACGCAGCACGACAGCGAGAGCAACAGCTAACGGAGCGGCGCGTGCTCATTGAAAAGGTTGGTGAGGAGTTAGCCCATCAGGTATTTGAGATGGCGGAAAAACTTGAAGGAAGCCCCAATGGGGATTTTGCGGTGGCCTATTTAATGCGGCGATTTGATGGGGACTCGTAGCTTTTTGCCTGCGTGGCTCCTAGCTTGGGTAAGTAGTGCTGCCCAACAACGCGTTTAAAAACACATTTAAAAATGCTGCGTTTCCATACCGTACTCTCCCATCAGGGCAGCATCGCCTAAAACTGTTTTTGGATCGCCGTCAGCGATGATTTGCCCGCCGGACAGCAGCATGACGCGATCGCACACAGTTCGGACGAAGTGCAAATCGTGAGACGACACAATAAATCCTTTCTCTGATCCGCCGCCGGTTGCCTGGGTACTGTTTTGCAAAAATTCGATTAGGCGCTGGCGGGCGGGGGCATCGAGGTTGGCGCTAGGTTCGTCGTAGAGGGTGATATTGGGTTGGCACGCCAGGATTCCGGCGATCGCCACCATCCGCTTTTGCCCTCCCGATAGCTGGTGAGGCGGCAGGTCTGCTAGTTGGGTGATTCCAGCAGCGTCTAGTGCCTGGTCGACTCTGGCGTAGATTTGCTCCCGCGATAGCCCCATTTCCGTTGGACCGAACGCCACATCATCAGCGACGGTGGGACAGAATAATTGGTCATCGGCATTTTGAAAGACTAGGCCAATCTCCGAGTGGAATTCACCGGGGATTACCGGGCGATCGCCAAGCTGAATCATTCCCTGCCGAGGAGCCAGAACGCCACACGCCAGAAGAAACAGCGTGGTTTTGCCGGCACCATTGGGACCGATTAGTCCTAGGCGATCGCCCGGTTTGATTTGGAATGACAAGTCGGTGAAAGTGGCGGGGCGATTCGGATAGCCAAACCCAACGTTCTGAAACGTTAGCAGGGACATACAGTTAGCGCTCTCCTATTCACCACTTTCCTATCTTGCTTTCCTATTGCCTGCCTACTAATCCACTTCCGTCGCAAGGACAGTGGATACGGCGGTCTCCGCTTTGGTTTGAAATTCCTCAACGTTAACCCGCCGCAACAGCACCAGCGACGCCACAACCATCGCGGCCGCCTGCACCGTAAACACCAAACCATAGGACGCTAAGCCATTGGCCTCACCCTGACCAAACACGGCGCGACCGATATCCAAAACAGCGCCGCCGAACAGGGTCGCCAACGCCCGCGACATGGCCTGAGCCAAGCCCCAAGCGCCAATAAACGTTCCTGCTGTCTCCGCCACGGTCAAGTCCAGCATCAGGCTGATGGCCCCGGTGGTGGTGATCCCGGCGGCTAAACCAAACATAAAAACGCTGGTCTTGAAAATTCTGGCATCACCGGTAAATCCGACGGCGATAAACGTCAGGCAGCAGGCGGCAACCAGCAGGCACCCCAATCGCACCGTTGCTTTTTTGCCCAGGCGAGGCACAATCAAAAAACCGGCGCCGCCCAGACTAATCAGCGTTCCCATCCCGAAAAAGGCGTTTAGCTGGGTGCTCTCACCGATGCTCATGCCAAAGACTTCGCCGCCATAGGGCTCCAAAACTGCTTCCTGGAGGAATAGCCCCATGGTCATCACAATTAGGAAGCTGAAGAACAGCACCGTCTGGCGGCTGGCGGTCAAAATACGCAGGGCACGCGCCAAGGTGACTTTGTCTTCGCGCTCGTCGTCGGACCCGGTTGCAGCATCAGCCTGAGTTGATCGCTGATAGAAGCGAGAATATTTTTTCTCCACGCCCCAGGTGGCGATCGCCGTCAGCACCAAAATCACAATGGGCACCAGACCGAACAACCCATTGATACTGTTTTGAACCACGCTGATGTCGCTTGCCGCTTCCACCTGGCGCAGCAAAATGCTGGTGGAAATTGCTCCAATAACGATCCCTACCATCAGCATGGACCATACGATCCCCACTAGCCGCGATCGCTGATCCTTATCGGAAACATCTACCAGCAAAGCCGCAAAGGGGGTAGAGCTGGAACTTAGCGCCAAGCCGTACACCGCGAAAATTAGTCCAAATAAACCGGTCCAGGCGATCGTATCTCCGTTCCACTGCCAAGGGTCCTGAGCCGCGCCGCCCAATCGCCACAGCACCTGCACTGCAATTAGCGCAGCGGTCACAAATACTGCCGCGCCCGCCCAGATATAACCCGTGCGATAGGTGCGCAAAATGGGCTTTGAATCGGACAGTTGCCCAAACCAAACCCGCGCAGGAGCTACAAACTGGTGCATCGCGATCGCTCCAGCGGCGATCGTTGCCGGAATCCCCAGCTCATCAATGGCAACCCGGTTCAAAACCCCCAGCGTCAATACAGACATGATCCCCAGCGCCATTTGGAATAATCCCAGGCGAAACATTATGGGCAGTTTCAGAGGAGGGATAAAGGGAAGCTGCTCGGTTTCGGGCTCCGGCGGTGGGGAGATTGAATGGGCTGCCATAACAGGATTGAACGGTTACTAAAACGCTAGTGAAAATTCAAAAATGGAAGTTCGTAAATTCATTGGGCGCGCATTAATGCGTGCAAGAAAGGCAATTATCTCTAGCCATTCACCGGGGCAATGCGCTGGCACGTGCCTTGTTCAGCGAGGGTCGGGTACTAAGGCAGCGTAACGCAACAATTGCATTGCGGACGATGTTGCAACGGAGATGTTGCAACGGACTTGATGGGTGTTTGTAAGAAAGGAGGCTGGTCACCTGAAAATTTCCTGCGAATTTCCGGCTACATCTTCCGTGGAAAAGGAGCG
>JBCCTE010000300.1:0-4778 GCA_039198915.1 Cyanobacteria bacterium P01_D01_bin.73
GTTAATTGACAGTCAATTGACAGTCGATCCCACATTTCCCCGCAGTCCACGGCAATAGGGACGGTCAAGATTCAGTAAATCATTGATAATAGGGTCTGTTCGCGTTACAAAACATTACAGCGAGCCAGCCACCAGATTTACTGATATCGAGACTTCACTATGCCAAGGGATTTGCGGGGATTTTTAAAGCAGCTTGAATCGCGAGGTCAGCTACGGCGAATCACCGCAGAGGTGGACCCCGATTTGGAAATTGCCGAGATTGCAAGCCGTATGCTTCAGTGTGGCGGCCCGGCGCTGCTGTTCGAGCGGGTCAAGGGCTGTTCGAATCCGGTTGCCGTCAATCTAATGGGCACCCTTGAGCGAGCCTGCTGGGCCATGGATATGGAGGGACCGAAGGAGCTGGAGGAGCTGGGCAGCAAGCTGGCGAAGTTGCAGCAGCCCAAGCCGCCTAAAAATATTGCTCAGGCGATCGACTTTGGCAAAATCCTGTTTGATGTTGTCCGGGCTAAGCCAGATTTAGATTTATTTCCCGCTTGCCATCAAGTGGTGCTGAAGGATGGCGAGTTTGACCTGTCGCAAATTCCTATGATTCGCCCCTATCCAGGCGATGCCGGGCGGATTGTCACGCTGGGGCTGGTGATTACCAAGGATTGCGAGACTGGTATCCCTAATGTGGGCGTTTACCGTTTGCAGCTTCAGTCGAAAAGCACGATGACGGTTCACTGGCTGTCGGTGCGTGGCGGCGCGCGCCACTTGCGGAAGGCGGCAGAGCGTGGCAAAAAGCTGGAGGTGGCGATCGCCCTAGGAGTCGACCCGCTAATCATCATGGCGGCGGCAACCCCACTCCCCGTGGACCTGTCGGAGTGGCTATTTGCGGGACTTTACGGCAAAACCGGCGTTCATCTCGCCAAATGCAAAACCGTCGATTTGGAAGTGCCCGCCCACTCTGAAATCGTGCTGGAGGGAACCATCACCCCCGGCGAAATGCAGCCCGACGGTCCCTTTGGCGATCATATGGGCTACTACGGTGGCGTGGAAGATTCGCCCGTGGTGCGTTTCCATTGCTTGACCCGCCGCCACGATCCCATTTACACCACTACCTTTAGCGGCCGCCCCCCCAAGGAAGACGCCATGATGGCGATCGCCCTCAACCGGGTGTACACCCCAATCCTGCGCAACCAGGTTTCGGAAATCACCGACTTCTTCCTCCCCATGGAAGCGCTGAGCTACAAAGCCGCCATTATTTCCATCAAAAAAGTCTATCCGGGTCAAGCCCGCCGCGCCGCCCTCGCCTTCTGGAGCGCCCTACCTCAGTTCACCTACACCAAATTCGTCATCGTGGTGGACGACAGCATCAACATTCGCGACCCGCGCCAGGTGGTTTGGGCAGTCTCATCCAAGGTGGATCCCAGCCGCGACGTTTTTATCCTGCCGGAAACCCCCTTCGACACCCTGGACTTTGCCAGTTCAAAGGTGGGGCTGGGCGGACGAATGGGCATTGACGCCACCACCAAAACTTATCCGGAAACCGATCATGAGTGGGGTGAGCCGCTGGAATCAGACCCTGAGGTTGCAGCAAAAGTTACCCAGCGCTGGGCAGAATACGGACTCAGCGACATGACCGTCACAGGCGTCGATCCAGCAAAATTCGGCTATGAAATGGGCTAGTAAATTTCACATAAGCCCATAGTCTGCAACAATATTGCAACAATAAATTTCGATATCATCACCGTGCCTGCCGTCCAAACCTCTGATGCTTGGACCACAGCTAGGCGATCGCCCAATGGTCTTTTCCTCCGCATCATTCCTGTTTTTCTTCCTGCCTCTGGTGCTGGTGATTTATTTCATTAGCCCCAGAGCGGTGAAAAATGCCATCTTGCTTGCCGTCAGTATCTTCTTCTACCTATGGGGAGGAGGCTGGTTCACAAGCATGTTGCTGTTGTCCATTACAGTGAACTGGGGCTTGGGGCTATGGATTGATCGCTATCGCGTTCAGCCGGAAGATGCGGCTAATTCCAAAAGTGATTCCCGCAGAAATCTGGGTTTAGCTATTGCCTGGATCTTTAATATTGGGCTTTTGGGCTATTTCAAATACGCCAACTTTCTGACTGAACAGGTCAACGGAATTGCGCCCCAATTATTTTCTAACTGGGACCGCATTGCCTTACCCATTGGAATTTCATTCTTTACCTTCCAAGCTCTAAGCTATGTCATTGACGTCGCCCAAGGGTCAACGCCAGTACAAAAACGATGGGATAGATTTGCCCTATACGTGGCATTTTTTCCCCAATTAATTGCCGGTCCAATTGTTCGCTATAAGGACATTGCTAACCAAATCCAACGGCGATCGCATAGCTGGAGCAAAGTCTCCCAGGGAATGCTTCGTTTCTCCTATGGCTTAGTTAAAAAAGTAGTTATTGCCGACTCTATCGCCCAAATTTCAGAAGTCACCTTTACTCCTGGGGTGCCCTTATCATTTTCCGCCGCGTGGCTAGGTTTAGCGGCGTACACAATACAGCTTTACTTCGATTTTTCGGGCTACAGCGATATGGCGATCGGGCTGGGGCGAATCTTCGGCTTTCGCTTTCCAGAAAACTTTCGTCGCCCCTACTCTGCCGTCAGCATCAGCGATTTTTGGCGGCGTTGGCACTTAACCCTTTCCCAATGGATTCGCGATTACATCTACATTCCTCTGGGAGGATCCCGCCAGGGCACCACCCTGACCTACCGTAATTTGGCGATCGCCTTCCTACTAACCGGAATCTGGCACGGAGCAAACTGGACATTTATCCTGTGGGGGATCTACCACGGCGGCTGGATTATCCTCGAACGCTGGCAGGGTTGGAGTCGCAAAAATCTCTCCCTAGGAAAAACAATTATCTATCGTTCGAGCACCCTGCTGATCGTCATGCTGGGATGGGTAATCTTTCGCTCAGAAACCGTTGCCGATGCGTGGAACTACTATCAAGCATTGGGCAACATTAACTCTGATTTATCGTGGTCCCTAGCACTGCAAGATGCCTGGAACCGTCAGGCTCAATTCTTTCTGATTCTGGGAGGAATTATCACCTTATTGCCTGGAACAGTAAATTTGGGGAGATACATAGATTGGTCAGCCTCACCCGTAGCCATCGGCATTAGATTTGCTGTTGCCGGCTTAGGCTTTCCCCTGGCTCTATTATTCACTGTCTCAGATCAATTCTCCGCATTCCTATATTTCCAGTTCTAGATTTCTAGTAGTTTAAATCTTCAATTAAACATCTACTTAAAATGACCACCAATCCAAATCGATCCAGGTTATTTTTATCGCCAAAGATTAGCGCAAAAGTACTGAGCCTATTGCCGGGACTTATTTGCTTAGGTCTCCTAGGATATCCCCTAACTAAATCATTTAGTAGATCGTTTGATTCTGCTTATCTAGAAACAATTGAGAAAAGAGATCCAAGCCGTTTCCCAAAGCGTACCTACTTCAATGCTTGGCTAAAGAAGAGGAACTACAAACAGCTATCGAAGTTTATCGATGATCGATTGCCCTTCCGAGGTCTTGCTATTCAAGGGAAGCAGACTCTAAGCCAAAATATTCTAGGAGAGTCACGCTTTCCCCGCGTCGATGTTGGTTCAAACGACTGGCTATACTATCGGCTCAGCTATGGTCTAGAGTCCACGGGAGACGGAGATCTATTCAGTGAGGAAAGAGTAGAATATGCTCTGGAGAACCTACAGTATTTCTTGGAGTGGCAAAAGCGGGAAAATAGGCAAACTAGAGTCACAGTTGTTCCCAATAAGCACACTATTTATCCTGAACATTTATCAGATCAGGCAAAGCGTGACCTGGCAAAGACTCAAAAAGCTCGAGAACTTCTATACCAGTGGTTTCAGAACTCAGAAAGTCCAAACTTAATTAATCTTTGGGACGCTTACCGACAGGAAAAAGTACAGAGAGATTACACGCTATTTTTCCCAGAAGATACTCACCATTCCAGTTGGGGCAGTATGGTTCTAATGAGAAGCATCATTCAGTCCCTAAATGCCGAACTGTGGAATGAAAATGAGATTAGAGACTATCCCGATGAAAGTCAATGGAATATCGACTTAAAACAAATGTTGGGGCACCCTGAAAGTAATAGTCAGGATAAACTACCTGTATTTCGTATCCTTAGACCAGGAGTAATAGTTCAGGACGTGTCTGTTAAAGGGCAGAAGTTCTCGTCACTAACTGAGGCGGTGGTTAGTGGACTAGCCACTGATCGGAACAATATCGTCAGCGTCACTCCAAGGTCTGATGGTCCCCCTTTGATTCCTGGTAAAACGTTGGTCATTCGAGACTCGTTTCTAGGCCCTCCTCAGCAAGAACTCCTTGGACAATATTTCCAGTCCGTTGACTATCTCCACTCCCAATCTATCTCCCAAGACTTTATCCACACTAATTTAAAGAACTACAATTCAGTCATTATCGCAGTGGTGGAGAGAAACTTTATTTCGTTTCTGGAGAAGTTACCTAGGTATCCAAAAGACCAGCTTCCTAAAGGGAAAAATTTGATTTTTCGACAAGGAAACAGTGATTATTATCTTATTGGCGATGTTGGCAAAAAGACTAAAATTCAAATCAAGAATGGCGTTCTGCACGTACTTTCGCAGAAGCCTAAGCCTTATATCAGAATCACCGGTCCATCCCTAAGGCGAGACAAAGCACACGAGTTGAAAGTTGTTATGCACAGCCCCAAGGCAGACATCGTCACGTTGTACTATTCTTCAGACTACCAGCTCTATCCTGTCAA
>JBCCTE010000301.1:0-4765 GCA_039198915.1 Cyanobacteria bacterium P01_D01_bin.73
CAATGTGTTCCGAAAAGTTTAAAAAAATCTCAGCATCTGAAAGCAGAGGCAATGCGATCGCCTGAGCCAACTCAATGTATTGATGGGGATATTGATGGGGCGATCGCATTGTTTGTGGAGAACATTGGGTTCAAGGCGAGAATTTCACCTGAGATGTGACGCAGGGTGAACCACCATGATTCGCCGTCGATAAAAATGTAGTAGACTCTGGCTGACCTAGGCTGTTGCCTCCTACCCCCGCCTTGGTATGGTTCCTTACCCCTATCATTTACTGGCTTTTTCAATTGCCACGGCTGTCGTGATGGTGACAACGCCGGTGGTGAAAGATATTGGGCTGCGCAGTGGACGCGTGGATTTGCCGGGCGATCGCAAGGTGCATGATCGTCCGATGGTGCGTCTAGGCGGCGTGTCTATTTTTCTAGGCTGCTTAGTTGCCCTCGTTATTGTGTGGAGCTTGGGGGCCTTTGGATGGTTGCCCCGGGCGCAGGAGTACGCCGTTTGGGGAGTGACTCTCGGTGGGCTGGCAATGTTTGCTCTGGGGTTAACAGACGACCTGCTGAACCTGTCCCCCTTTGTACGGCTGTTTTTGCAAACGGCGATCGCCACCCTGTGCTGGAACGTTGGAGTCAGTATTGATTTCCTGACAATTCCCGGTGTTGGATTAGTGCAGCTTGGCATATTCAGTTTGCCCATCACGGTGCTGTGGTTGGTAGGAATGACCAACGCGGTGAACTGGATTGATGGGCTTGATGGTTTGGCGGCGGGAGTGTCGGGAATTTCGGCGGTGGTGATGCTGGTGGTGTCGCTGTTTATGGAGCAACCGGCGGCGGCGTTGATTGCGGCAGCGTTGGCGGGGGCTGCCCTAGGATTTTTGCGCTACAACTTCAATCCAGCGCAGATTTTTATGGGGGACGGCGGCTCGTACTTTATGGGCTTTACCCTGGCAGGCGTTGGGGCGATCGGCTTGGTTAAGGCGGCAGCGGTAACCTCGGTGGTTCTGCCCTATGTGATTTTGGCGGTGCCGTTGCTGGATATGTCCGCCGTGATTTTGGATCGCCTCCGCAGTGGCAAGTCCCCCTTCCATGCCGACAAACGCCACCTTCACCATCGGTTGCTAAGCGCCGGACTGTCCCACCGGGCAACGGTTCTGTTTATATATGCGCTGACCCTGTGGGTGGGCTCTCTGGCTCTGGCGTTTTCCGGCATTCCTAGCGGTCCCGCCTACGCGCTGATTGGTACGGGCGTGTTGACCTACATTGGCTGGCAGGTTTGGCGACAGGCGAAAGCTAGTTAATGGAAGCGCTGTGGCTATTGGTGGGCGTGGCGTTGGGAAGTAGTTTTACTCTGGCGATCGCCGGCCGATTCCCCCAGCGTTCCAACGGCAGCGAGAAAACCACTGAAGTTTTAGATAATACTGATCGCTTTGACCAGCTCGCTCAACAGTTGCAAACTCTACAAAGTTGGCACGAGTCCCACCATCACCAGCTCGAGTCGCTAAACGAGAGGATAAGCAAGCAATCACTGGAACAGCCGGAGCTGCCTATCGTCGAACCTGCTGCAATGGCTGAACCGCAGAGCAATCCCTTGGCGTCAGAGGTGGGCTTGGATTACGCGCCCCTCAATCAATATCTCGGTATGGGACAGTGGGTTGAGGCGGACCAGGTGACGCGGGATTTATTGGCGGCGGCGGTGGGCATGCCGGCAAATGCCGCGATCGCCCCTGAGGATTGGCAGCGGTTACCGGCGACGGACCTGCGCACTATGGATAATCTGTGGCGCTACTGGAGTGGCGATCGCTTTGGGTTTGCTGCCCAGGCGCAACTTTGGCAGGCGGCGGACAATAATTATGAAAAATTCTGCGATTCCGTCGGATGGCGCAGCGGCGATGAGTGGATTTATCGCGAGGACTTGGACGGCGATCGCAGTGCCCCAGTCGGTCATTGGCCGGCGATCGCCTGGGGAGCACGGTCCTGCTACGGCATTGGTTCCGGAGTCGCTAGCCAAAACATGGCGGGACTAATGGAACGGGCGATCGCCATCTTGCTTGCGTAAGCAAACCGAACATAACCAACTTGCATAATCCATTCGCAACAGATCGCCCCAGATAGTCACCTGGGCGATCGCCTAAAAAAGATCTGGCGCTAACTTTGCCGACGATCTTGCCGCTCTTCTCTGCGTTCCTGGCGGCGTTCCTGCCGCTCTTCTCGCTGCCCTTCTCGCCGCTCTTGCCGACCTTCACGCCGTTCCTCCCTGCGTTCCTGCCCGTCCCCACGACGCTCCCGGCGCCCCTCTTGTCGCTCTTGCCGACCTTCGCGCCGTTCCTGTCGACCCTCCTGACGTCCCTCTCGGCGCTCTTGCCTGCGTTCCTGCCCGTCCTCCCGACGTCCCTCTCTTCTTTCCTGTCGCCCTTCTCTTCTACCCTGTCGCTCTTCTCGCCCCTTCGTTTCAACACTGCCCGCCTGCAAATGGGAATCGACGGTAGTGGACTGAGCTTGGGCAAGTTCTGCGGTGATAGGGCTAGCTAGCACACAGAGAGAAGCCGTTACGGAGAGGGAAATCAAGGTCTGGAATGTAGGTTTAGGCATGGGAATTACTGGGTTAAGTTAAGCGACAAGCGGATAACCCTGACAAAATCTGGCGTTTAAGGAGAGAGCATCGGGCGATCGCCGCCCACTTTACCTATTGTTCCCTGGGCATTTTCAGACCGTTCAAGTCTTCTTCCTTCGTTTCTTCTTCCTTCGTTATCTTTCGACTCCCAACCCAAACCTATTTTCGAGAGGCTAATGCTTAAAAATTCTTCCTCGCCCGCTCGATACTTAGTGACAGGATGCAGTGGATTTTTAGGCTGGAACTTATGTCGATGGCTAGTGGAAAATCGCGGCGATCGCTCCACTATTTTCGGCACCTACAATCGTCAGAGTATCGACATCCCGCAGGTGCAAACCTTGCCGCTAGATTTAACCGATGAAACCGCGATCACTGAGACGTTAAACCAAATCAAGCCCACCGCCGTTTTCCATTTAGCCGCCGCCGCCCGCCCCAACTGGTGTCAAACCAATCCCGATATTTCCCATCGCGTTAACGTTGCTGCAACCCTTAATTTGGCAACCCAATGTGCGGACCAAGACATTGATTTTGTCTTCACATCAACGGACTTGGTTTTTGATGGTCTGCGCGGTAATTATTCCGAGGAAGATGCCGTTTCGCCCGTGTGCCTTTACGGTGAGCAAAAGGTGGCAGCAGAGCTGGGGATTCGCGATCGCCATCCCATCGCCAAAATCTGCCGCATGCCGCTGATGTTTGGCAATACGCCGCCCACCGCCGCCAGCTTCTTGCAGGGATTTATTGAAAAATTGCGATCGCCCGACGACCCGCTCTTTGCCTTTACCGATGAATTTCGTACCCCCGCCAGCGCCCAGGATGCAGCGGCGGGATTGGTCCTAGCGTTGGAAAGTAACGTAGAACCGGTGGACGGACGGCGGTGTTTGCATCTGGGTGGGGCGGAGCGACTGTCCCGCTATGACTTTGCGAAGAAGCTGGCGATCGCCTTGGATACTTCCCCAGATCGGGTGCAGCCAGGATTGCAGGCGCAATTAACCATGCCCGCACCGCGATCCCCCGACACCAGCCTCAATAGTCAGCGAGCTGCCCACCTGGGCTACCAACCAGCCGCCGTCGAGCATAGGTTAAAAACAATCGTAGGTGCGTTAAAAAACTAACCCTATGTTTTCAGTGTTATGACTCAACGGCTCGCCAGCATCAGCCAATTTTTTGCCAGTATCCCCAATCGGGTTTATCTGCTTATCGCCACCCTGTGCTTCGCCGCCTCCAACCCCACCGTTCGGCGCATCACCGACCTGGGAGCCGACAACCTAGTTGATGGGCGCAACCCCATCTCCTTTTGCAACGTGCTGTTTGTCGCCAACCTAGTAGTCCTGGCGATTATCCTGCCCCTTTATCGGCAACAGCTAAACACCGCCACCGTCTCCAAACTGACGCAAAAGGACTGGATTGCATTGCTCGGGGTGGCACTGCTGGCTGGCGTCATTGGTCCCGCCGTAACGTTCACCTCCCTAGAAATCACGTCCGTTAATAACGTCATCCTGATTGGTCGCCTCGAACCACCCCTCACCCTCGCCCTAAGCGTTTTATTTCTGCGATCGCGCGTAGGATTTCTAACGGTCATGGGCTCGGCGCTGGCGTTGTTGGGGGTCGCCCTAACGCTACTGCTTGCCCCACCGGATTCCGAGATGACCCAAATGATGGGATTTACCCTGGGACGCGGTGAAATCCTGGCGGCGATCGGTGCCATCAGCCGGGCGATCGCCTCCCTCGCCGGGCAGTACGCCCTACGCCAGGTTCCCCTCGGCATCTTTATGGTGAGCCGCACCGTCATCTCAACCATCGTCTTCGGCGTCACAGCAACCATCCTGTTCGGTCCCGAGCACTTTATCGACGTGGCATCGCCGTTCCTATGGCAGTGGATGCTGATTTACGGCGGCGTATTGGTGATGGGCGGACAGCTGACCTGGTTTGCCGGGCTGCGCTCCTCCACCGCCAGCGAAATTTCCCTGGCCAGCTCCTTCGGTCCCATCGCCGGCATTATTTCCGCATTCCTAATCCTCGGTGACCTTCCCACCACCGCCCAATACATCGGCGGCAGCGTTATTCTCCTGGGCATCGTCCTAACCCAATACGAACAGCTCCAAAACGCCAAGCGTGAGCAACAAAAACTAGAGCCAAAACCTGAGCCTTGCCCGGTCAA
>JBCCTE010000302.1:0-4753 GCA_039198915.1 Cyanobacteria bacterium P01_D01_bin.73
AGGTATTAAGCTCCATGCCAGTTTTGGGCAGACCCATACTGTAGTTAACGGCGCGGGCTTTGAGGTTGTAGCGAATTTCACCGGCTTCCAGTAGCGATCGCACAAAATGCTCTAAATCCGACCCAATTCGCCGCAGATTGTATTCTGTTAAATCTTGTCCAGCGTAATCAGCAACTAGCGCATCAAACTTGTCGTGAACCTGTTTGACCGCAGGCTCATCCCAAATAAATTCATTATCGGGATCAACGTCTAAGGTCAGTTTGTCGTTGCTATCAATAAATGCGTTGTTTTCAATTACCGCAGCAAAAATGCGGATATGACGGGTCGTGGATTTCAGCAGCATGGATAATAATCTCTCCTCGCAGGTTGACTAAACGGGACAAATTAACGGGCTAAATTAAAGCACAAAGTTGGAACGGTGGGCAGTTAATGGTGTTCAATAACAGGTTACGGTGACTGATTGCAAAGGCTGATTTGTGGCAGCGTTATGACAATCAACCCTAGAGTCCACCTGCATTGACTCACTTTTTAAGACACCACTATTTTTGTCACGATTTCTATTTTAGGAGAGGACTGCTGCTGTAATGAAATTGTTGTTTATCCGCCACGCGGAATCCACCGGTAATCAAGAGCGACGGATGCAGGGAAATGGGGAATTTTCGCTGTCGGGAGCGGGGGAGGACCAGGCGAAGCGGTTGGGCAATCGATTGCGGCGGGAGAATTGGTTGCCGACGCGGGTTTATAGCAGTCCTTTGAAGCGGGCGCGGATGACGGCGGAAATTGTGATGGACCAGGTGTTTGGCGATCGCCCGGAGGAAAATTCACCATCCAATAATGCCCCATCCAACGCGGACCTAGCCCAGGAGATTCGATTCAATGACGACTTGCGCGAGTATCAAAACGGTATTTTTCAGGGCTTGACGTGGCAGGAAGCCCAGGCGCAGCATTCGGAATTGTGCGATCAGTTGGAGGCTTCGGTGGATTGGCTGCCGGTGCCGGGGGCGGAGACTTTGGTGGAGGGGCGGCAGCGGGCGGAGCGGTTTATTGAGACGGTACTATCGGAATGTGGCAATCAGGACCGGGTGTGGGTGGTGGCCCATAGCTGGATTTTGCAGCATCTGATTTCGTCGATGATGGGGTGCGATCGCTCCTGGCGGATGTCGGTTTACAATACGGCGATTTTTGAGTTTTGGCTGGATCGTGATCGCTGGTTCAAAGTGCTGGAGGGTGATGTTGCCGACTGCTCCGGTGAGGGGGATGGTGAGGATTTCAAGCGGGAGCAGATGGTGCAGAATCGCTTTAACACAAGCCTGTGGCAAATTCGCCGCTTTAACGATACGGCGCACTTGGTGGATTTATTGAGCTAAGGCTGTGGGGGGTAAATCTACGGCAGCTCTAGGGTGCGATCGCCATCGCCAATCACCATAAATGCAGCCCAGTTGCGCGGGTTGGTAAATTGCGATCGCACCTCCAGTTGGGCGATTCGCAGGGCATCGGCGTAGGTTTCCCCCGCCAGCAGTTCTCGATAAAACGCCTCCATTAACAGCCGAGTTTGTTCGTCGGGCACCTGCCACAGGCTGGCAACTACCGCAGGGGCGCCAGCTTTTAAAAAGGCGCGGGCTAAGCCCAAAACCCCTTCCCCGGTCACTTCGCCGCTTACGGTATTGCAGGCGCTGAGGACCGCAAGCTGGGCATTGAGATTACTGTTGAAAATTTCCGTCAGGGTTAGTTTTCCGTCTTCGCTATCGTCAGAGTCGTCCGCCAACGCTAGCCAGTTTCCTTCGATATTGCGATCGCTGTCCGCCACAATGCCGTGGGTCGCAAAGTGCAAAATATTAGCGGTTTCAAGGCTTTGTTTAACGGCGGCTTCATTGGCATTGCTGCCGATTAAAGGAGTCGTATTTAGGGCTTGGGCGATCGCCTGGGCTTCCTTTTCGCTGCCGGGGAGGGCGCTGAGCTGGTCGGGCATTGGGCTGGGATTGCCGACGATCAGTGGCTGCCCTTTTGACACGGTTTGTTTCTGTTGAATTGTGCTGAGGGTGCGCAGGGAGGGCGCGATGGTGACGGCGTAGCGATCTATAAGAAAGCGGTCATTGCTATCAATTAGGGCAACGAAAGGAACGGTGCTCAGTTCTCGGTAGGGCACGATGATTAGGCGATCGCCTCGCCCTGTGGGTAGAAAATCTTCAATCGGCTGAATTAATAACTCATAGGCTCGTTTTAAATCCTTGGGCTCGCCCCGCCAGCTAGTCCCTCCTCCTCGTAAGCTGCCCATATCTGCGCGGAATCTATCCTGGGTAAAGAACCCGCTGAAATCAAAAGGGTCGCTGGCAGAACGGCGGATTTGACCGGAAATTACCTCGAATGGCACGCCGGTTAAGGTGGGATCAACTCGCCGGAAAGCAATATCACCCTGGGGATTAATCACCCAAACAAACAGATATCTTTTGACAATGGAATAGGTAATTAGCGTGGCGTTATTGTTGATCGCCAACTGTCGAATTTGGTCAATATTTAGGGGCGGTTGCGGTTGATTATCCGTAGTCGGATTTAAAAAATAGGACAGCGATCGCGCCCGAGAACGATCCGCAATTTCAAGGGCAGCGCCACTTTGTTTTTGCAACACCAACAGCCCTTCAAGGAAGGAGTAGGTTTGCGATCGCGTTTCAAAGAAAGCAACACGGGCTCGATCTGTGGTGGGCAAATCCTGCTCAATGGTTTCCACAATGGCGATGCTTTCCTGAAAGCGCGTTTGGGCATCGTCGAAGTTTTCTTGCTCGACCTGTAGTAAGCCGATGCTGTTTAAGGTCTTACTTTGCCCGGCGCGATCGCCCAGTTCCTGACGAAGGGCTAAGGCAGCTTTCAGGTGCTCCAGCGCTTGGTCATACCGTTCCTGGTTTCTGTAAACTTCGCCAAGACCGCTCAGAATTCCGCCTTCGCTACGGCGATCGCCCAACTCTCGAAAAATAGCGAGGGCAGTTTGATAGTGCTCTAAAGCTTGATCAAACTGCCCCCGGCTTAGGTAAATTCCGCCCACGTTACCCAAAATCAGCCCTTCTCCCCTGCGCGCCCCCAAGGAGCGATGAATTGCTAGAGCTGCATCGTAATGTTCCAGCGCTTTATCAAATTCCTTTTGGCTTCGATAGACGCCACCGATATTGCTTAGGGTGACCCCTTCCCCCAGGCGATCGCCCACTTCCCGACGCAGCACCAGGGCGCTTTGGTATTGATCCAGCGACTCCTTGTACTGACCTTGGTTGAAATAAACCAAACCAATATTGCTGGAAATGGAAGCGATTCCCCGGCGATCGCCCAGGGCACGGCGGATGAGCAGCGCGTCTCCATAAAACTCCAGCGCCTGACCATAAAATCCCTGGATTCTGTAAATGCCGCCGAGATTGGCAAGGGTGGTACTTTCGTTGAGGCGATCGCCCTGCTGGCGGTTGATACCCAAAGCAGCCTGATACGCCCCTAACGCCTGGTCCAGTTTCCCCAACCGCCGATAAAGTCCGCCCATATTGTTGAGGGTGGCGCTTAGCCCGACAAAATCACCCACTTCGTGACGGATTGCCACAGCGGCTTGATACTGCTTCAAAGCCTGAAGGTATTGCCCCTGACGCCGATAGACAGAGCCAATATTGTTGACAATTGTCCCTTCTCCCAGGCGATCGCCCGCTGCCCGATAGAGTTCACCAGCTCTTTGAAAACTCTCGAAGGCACTATCCCATTGGCTTTGTTGATACTGTTGGAGACCCTGGCGATTTAGCGCATAGGCTTCACTGCGCTGCTGGTCCTGGACGGTTGCGGTGCGTAAAACCAGTTGATATTGTCCCGTCTCGCCAGCGTTCGCCGTATTCACCAAAACTTGATAAGTCCCGTCATCAGGCAGCTCGGTCACCATAAAGGCGTTGCGGGTACCGGAGCCATTGTTGTCCTTACCTATGAGCTGCCCATTGTGGTTGAGGATTAAGTAGGCGTCGAAGTCTTCGCTGTTTAGCTCGATCGCCACACTTTCCCCGGCTTTGCCCTGAAATTCGTAGCGGTCAATATGGGTGCCATCGTTAATTTTGGCGTCTTCCGTCGTCAGCTCCCCCTCGATAACCTGGGGAGCGCTCGCCTCAGCAGGCAACCCCACTAATAAACTCAGCGCGATCGCTCCACCTAGAATCCGCATTGTCTAACTTGCCAGCTCGGTTAAATCCAATATGGCATGGAAATTTTATGCCCAATTCCATGCACTGGCTATGGCAACTCTAAGGTGCGATCGCCCTCACCAATCACGCTAAAAGCTGCCCAGTTAAATGGATTTGGGGAATCGGCGCGTACTTTTAGCTGAGCAGCGCGTAAAGCTTCAGCGTAGGTTTTTCCCGCCAGAAGCTGATCGTAAAACTCTTCCATCAGGATCTGAGTTTCGCGGTCCGGCACCTTCCAGGAGCTAGCTACCACGGTGGGAACGCCCGCTTTCAAAAACGCCCGCGCCAGTCCCAACACCCCTTCACCACTAACCTCACCGCTGTTGGTATCACAGGCGCTCAGCACTGCCAGTTGGGCACTTAGCTTGCTGTTAAAGATTTCCGCGATGGTTAGCTTGCTGTCCTCGTTGTCGTTGGGGGACACATTGGCAAGGGCAAGCCAGCTATTAAGGTCGCGATCGCTTTTGGGAATAATCCCGTGGGTGGCGAAATGGAGAATGCTTGCGTTGGCGAGTTGGGATTTAATTGTGGCTTCGGTGGCTTGTCTGCCCAGGATGGGA
>JBCCTE010000303.1:0-4735 GCA_039198915.1 Cyanobacteria bacterium P01_D01_bin.73
CTGGGTTTGTGACACGCCGCCAATTGGGCTGGGGCTACTTTTTGGTGGGCTCCTCCTCCGCCTCCAGCCTTTCAATGCGCGATCGCAAGGTCTGATTCAACTGCTTAAGCTGATCCAGCTCATCCCGCAGTTGCTTCAAGCCCTGGCTGCTTTTCACCTTGCCTTGGACCCGTCGCACCGCTTCCTCTGCCCGGCGCCGCACCCGACCATCGGGAGTCGCTTCAGCAAGCCCTTGGAGAACAGCGATCGCCTTCGGGGTCTCCATTGCCCCCAATCCCCCAACTACAGACATCTGGGTCAAGAAGAACTCCTCGCTGGTCAACTGACTGAGGGTGTCTAAAATTTTGCTTACCTGATTCGCCTCTTGTCCCACAGAGATGGCACCGAGGGTGCGAATTGCCACCAGCCGCAGCGCTTGGGGCGTGCCAGCAGCCGTGTAGTTCAACACTAGTTTCAGCGCCTCCTCAGAGTCATTTAACGCTGCCAAACCTTGAATAGCTCCGATGCGCACCCGCTCATTCCAACCCGATCGCTCTTTCAGTGCCGACTTCAAAATTTTAAGCGCCCGACTGGTTAGGGGTTTGGGAGCCGTGACCGCCGTTGCCTTTGCCAGGGCACCAATCCCAGACAGCGCCGCCGCCTCCACTGAGTAGCTAGCGTCCCCTTTCTTGGCGATGGGCTCGATGGCTTTGTAGGCATCCGCAGTTTTCAACTGGGCGATCGCCCGCACCACCGCCAGGCGCACCCGTGCATCTTTGTCCTTCAGACCAGGCTTTAGGGCATCCAAAACCCCATCCAACGGAATCCCCGCCAGACCCTTCGCTACTTCGACGCGCACGCCCCAAAACGGATCGTTGACCAAGCTGCCCGCCAGAATATTCAAGGCTTCCAAAGATCCCTTCTGGGCGATCGCCGCCGCTGCATTAATCCGGCTCAACACGTCGGGATCGTGAACCAACTGTGATTTGAGTTCGCCCAAGGGGTATTCCAAGGTAACGGTCTTTAGCCAATGATTTCCCACGTCAAAACTGACGAAATCTGGCTTCTGGGGCAGGGGCACATAAAAACTTTGCTGGCGATCACTCACCTGCACCGTCATCGTATTCACGGTCACCGTAGGCGCAGCTTTCTTTTTCTTCTTACCCTTGTCTGCATTGTCTTCTGCCTCGATTACCGTGCCAAAGCCGATGGGAATTTTTAGGTCGAATAGGTTCTGGCGATCGTCATCATCCTTCGCTTGGGTTTGGGTAATCGTCAGCTTCGCCAGATTGCTCTCCCCATTCCACTGGTAAGCCACTTTGTAGTCGGGATGTCCTCCCCGGTACACATACTGGTCAAACAAAAACTCCAGGTTGCGACCGGTGGTGGTTTCGATCGCCCGCAGTAAATCCACCGTCTCCACGCAACTGTGGGCATGGGTGTTTACAAAATGCTGAATCGCTCGCCAAAACAGCTCATCCCCCAGCTCAGCGCGAATCATATGGTAGACACAGCCGCCCTTCTCGTAAATATGGCAATCGTAAAGCTCGATCGCCTCCCGATACACGTGGGTCACCATCGGCCGCCGATAACGTCCCCGGTCCTCCGCCAAATAACTTCGCGCTTCCCCAAGTCGGTAGTAAGCCGCATCCTCAGCGCTGCGGGTATGCTCCAACCACAGCACCTCGCTGTAGGTCGCCATCCCCTCCTTCACCCAGGCCTGAGACCAGTGCTTAATCACCAGCAAATCCCCAAACCACTGATGGGTCAGCTCGTGCATTACCAAGCTTTCACAGCGATAGTCATCAAGCGCCGCCCGCTCATCTAAAACGCACCGATCCGTCAATAAAGTGGCCGACGTATTTTCCATGCCCCCAAAAATGAAATCCGCCACCATCACCTGGGCGTACTTAGGAAACGGATACTCGTAGCCAAAAATATCGCTTAGATAAGTCAACATTTCCGGCGTGCGTCCCATGGTCAGCCGGAGCCCGTCCTTTTGTTCTGCCGTGCCGTAATAGGTCACCGGCTTGCCCCGCCACTCATCTCGCTCCTCCACAAACTCACCGACAGCGAGAGTGATCAAGTAGCTGGGGTGAATTTCCGTTTGCTTCCAATGGAACGTGGACCACTTACCCTTCGTTTTCTTTTCCGCCAGTTCCCCATTGGAAATCGCCGTCATTCCTTTGGGCACTTTTACCCGCAACTCGGAGCTGGCAAGCTGCCCTGGATAGTCAAAACAGGGGAACCAATACCGAGAGTCCTCATCTTCGCCCTGGGTCCATGCCTGCAATGGCTTGTCGGGATAATCCTCTGTTGGTCCCACGAAGTACAGCCCCCGCTTGGGGGTATCCACGTGGTAGGCGATCGCGATCGTCGCAGCAGTGCCCACCATCAAGGGAGACTCCAAACTCGCCACATCAACGGTCAACTTTTCGCCATCGTGGTCATAGGGCACATCCGCACCATTAATCTGCACCGACTCGATGGTCAGATCCACCCCATCCAGCACCAGGGTCGTCAGCCCATCCCGCACGGGCGTCAAGGTGATGGAGCAAGTTCCTCCGAAGGATTGCTTATCAAAGTCCAATGCCAGGTCCAAAGCAATATGGTCCACCTGTCCAGGGCGATCGGGACGATAGTGGGGCTTAGCTCCGGGTAATTCAAAGGTGCGCCGCCCTGGAGTGTCTTGGACAAGGGCGTTGGTGAAACGTCGTGCGCGGGAACCAAAAAACTCAGAATGTAAGCCAGCCATATACCTTCCACTTTGCCTCTAACTCTGTCTCTTCTTCAGCCATTACCCAGCCGTCACCCCTAAAAGCTGCCCCCACAAGGACCAATGACACTGGTGTTATTAAGCCGCGTTCGAAAACTTTTCCCAAGCTAACTTGGCCGCCCCAATTCTGCCCGCCTGATTGCCCAACTGCGCCGGAATAATTTGCAGTCCTTCACGGGAGCTGGGCAAAACGCGAGCTTCTAGCTCAGCCATCATGCTTGGGTAAAACAGCTCCAGGCTGGCGCTAATACCGCCGCCAATCACCACCGCTTCGGGCGTCAGCACATAAACCAAGCTCGCCAGCCCCGCCGCCAGTTCCCGACCGTATTCTTCCCAAAAGGCGATCGCCCCCTCATCCCCCTGAGCCGCCAGCTCAGCCAACTGGTGAGGTTCCATCCCCATCCGTCGTCGCACCGCCTGCACCGAAACATGCTGCTCCAGCGATCCACGGTTGCCGCTATTGCAGGGATGCCCGTCGGGATTGAGGGTAATTAGCCCCAGCTCTGCCCCAGTACCGTGTCGCCCCACAAAAAGCTGACCGTTGAGAATCACCGCGCCACCAACGCCGGTGCCCAGGGTCAACATAATCGAATCGGAAAAATCACGAGCTGCCCCCAACCACGCCTCCCCCAGTCCGGCACAGTTGGCATCGTTAGCAAGCACCACCGATCGCCCAGTCTTCTCCTCCAGCCAATCCGCCAGGGGCACGTCTTTCCAGCCCGCTAAATTAATTGCCACGCGAGCAATGCGCCCATCAGCGTCAGCAGGACCAGGGGTGCCCACCCCAATGGCGATCGCCCCGCGTTCTGGATCCACTTTTTCTACCGCTTCGGCGATCGCTGCCACCACCGCTTCTGGCGTAGACGGCTGGGGAGTGGGCACCGTTAGCTCTGCCAATGCTGTACCGTCTTCCTCGAACCGCCCCAGCTTGATGGCGGTTCCTCCCAAATCAACCCCAATTACCGACGCCATAGGTTCCCCCTAAATACCGGCTGTTATTCCCGCAGCTTTTGTAATATAGAGTGTTCATGCCCGTTGTCTAAACCCATCAAGCAACGTTTATATGAAAACCTTTGTGTCCGCCAAAATTCACGGAGTCCATGTCACCGCTGGAGATGTTAACTACAACGGCAGTGTTGGCATTGGGGAGGATTTAATGGCGGCGGCGGGATTGGATCCTTACGAACAAGTTCATTTGATTAATTTGCGTAACGGAGAGCGGTGGATTACCTACGCAATTCCGGCACCCAATGGAGAGTTCATTCTCAATGGCGGTTCGGCTCGGCTGGGAACAGTGGGCGATCGCTGCCTAGTCATCGCCTATCAAAATAGCGATCGCCCCTTCAAAGCGCCGGTAGTTTTCTGCGGCTCCCATAACCAAATCCAACAGGAAGAAGCCTACGAAATCGAGCCCACCCCAACGGCATATAAGGTGCCCCAGCATTAGTTACGGAGCCTCAACCACGGGGTAAGCAATACTCCGTAAAATTGACTTCGGTAAATTACTTCGCTAGTCGTCGATTTTCATCTTTTTGAGGATGGGTCGGAAAACCACGTTGCGGCGATCGCACATCCTGCAGCGGCGTTTGATTTTCTGTTCCCCCTCCTGCTCATCCGTAGCTCTTCTTAGAACCTCCACTGCTGTTTGTTCCAGAGCTTTTTCATTGCAACTAGGGCACACCTCGAAATTGAATCGACTTTGCTCCAATTCAAACAAATGGAACGGATGCTTGAAGGTGGTCTCTTCGGACTCCAGCTCCTCCTCGGTTCCCGCCACAGGAGGCAAAGTACCGGTAAATTCCGGGTTGTCCAGCTCCGGGTGACACCAGGCGCAGTAGTAGCTGTTCCACTCAACAACTTTGACGCTCGCCAGCTTTTTGTCCCGTGGGGATAGGTACGACTCCAGTTGCTTCGGCGGCATGGGCACTAGGAGGTGGCGGCAATTTTCGCAAAAGAACGGTCCCTCTCGCTTGGCTCCAC
>JBCCTE010000304.1:0-4704 GCA_039198915.1 Cyanobacteria bacterium P01_D01_bin.73
AAACAAACCCTTTATCTTCCTTTTCTTCACTGAAATCTACCCGTTCAATGCTGCCCGGATAAATAACCGGTGGGTCGTTGCTGGGATTTAAATTTTGGTGACGATGCACATGCCCCAGCGCCACATAATCAAATTCTGGTCGAGCGATCGCCGAGACAGGAATCGAAAACCCCTTACCTACCCCCAAGAAACGCTCTGCCCCCAAGTTGGCGCGATCGCTCATCACATGCCCAAACAAAATCGACGGTACCTCCGGATCCAACTTCCGCACCTCCCCCTCCAGCGCCAGCCACAGTCGGTCCAGCAAAAGCTCCGACACCTCCGCCAGGGAGAGCCCCTCCGTCTCTGGCTTCGTCAACAGCGCCGATCGCGTCAGCCATGGCAGCGTCACCACCTGCACCGGTCCCGCTTGGGTCTCCAGGCGATGGGTCGTCAACGTATCCCCCACCACAAAGCCCGGTACGCCCAGCGTTCGATAAATCGACAGGCTTGCCCCACCCTTTCCCTGGGCATGTTGGTCGTGGTTTCCCACCAGCAGCACCGTCGGAATATTGGCATCGGCCAGTCGCCGAAACTGTTGCGCAAAGGCCTGCTGCACCAGTGGCGGCGGTGTCGCATCGGGGAATGCATCGCCCCCAAACAGAACCAAATCTACCGGCTCGGCGATCGCCCGATCCATACACCGCCCCAAGGTGCCAATAAAATCCTGTAGCCGAGTGTTCATCCCCGTCGCCGGGTCAATGCGCCCGTGGGATAGCCCACTACCCAGGTGAATATCGGAAAGGTGCAAAATTTTAACCACGGCGACCTCAGGGTCAGTTTTGCAAGCGTTAATTTTTTGAGAATTTGCAAGCGTCGTCTTTGCGGGAGTCAGTCAAGGTTTGTTGCTACACCAGCTTTTACTGTTGAGGGTCCCCGGAATCTGCGAGTGCATGGGGCAATTGCGGCGGCTGTTGGGACTGGTGTTGTGGCTGGTGTTGTGGCTGGCGTTGAAGTTCGTTGTAGCGACACTCTACCCACTTCAGCTTACAACCCGCAAAGCGCTAACCTGACAGACTTGGGGTTTTATTGGGTGTCTTTTTCTAGTTTGACGAGTTTTCAGACGACTCTACAGCGGGGGGAGAGGAGCGGTCTGGTTCCAGGGACAGTTCCTGCGATCGCAGGCAGCTTCGTTCTGGAATTACCGAAAACCGGACGAAATTGAGCATCCACAAGCTTAAAAATGCTAGCGCCCCGGTGAAATGCCACAGTGCGTGAATCGGCAGTAAATCCCAAATAATCTGCTGGTTTGAGGCCGTGGCAAGGATCATGCTGCCAACAAAAATTGAAATCGAAAATAGACACAATGGCTTGGCAGGGGCAGGCAGCGTCGAAAAATTGATCAGGTGCACCACCACCGTGAAAATGCCCTGCGCCACCAATAGGACCTCGCTTAAAAAGAAGCCGCCCCAATCACGAAACTCGAGGAATGCAAGGTCGCCGCTGCTGAGGAAACGCCCGGCGATCGCACAGATATTTAGCCCGAAAAACGTCCAGACGATGAAGTAAAGATGGGGCGACAGCCGGCGATGGTGGGCGACGGCGTATAGGCTAATCCACGCTAGGACTGTGTTTGAGCCAAGGTCAATGGTTCGCAGCAGCGGCGTCTCACCCCATCCGTGGTAGAGACCGGTGGGAATACCCGTCACCAGCAGGCTGATATAGAGCGCCTGCCAGCGGAGAGGCTGCGACGGAAAAAATCCGTGTAGACAGCGGTTGAGGACAACGAGGAACATGCCGATTAGCGTAATACTGAAGCCCGATACGACGTTGGCAAAGGCAGCGGGCTCCTCGTAAATCCAAGTGTTCATAGGTCAGTTTGAATGATATCAAACCCGATCAAGCCTGATCAGACCTTGACAGTGCTCCAGTCAACGTAGGGCAATTGACCGGCGGTGTCGCGAATGGTGTCGAGCTGAGCCACCAATTGACCGCAGCTATCCCACTTGCCGCTTAAAAATGCCTTGCGAGCGCCTTCATTTAAAGTGACGGGGCTGGTTTTGCTGCCGTAGCTTACCGTTAGGGTTTCAAGATCAACGGTAACAATCCCGTTAGGATTCGCTTCAATAAAATCCTGGACCGCACCCACCACATCATGGTCGCCAATTACACAAGGGACACCGATCGCAATGCAATTGTTAAAGAAAATCTCGGCAAAACTTTCCCCGAGAATCGTCTGAATTCCCCAGCGGGCGATCGCCTGGGGAGCATGCTCTCGACTGGAACCACAGCCGAAATTACGATTAACCGCCAACACCCTAGACGACTGATGTTGCTTTAAATCAAAGGGATGATCCCCATTAAGCTGGGCGCGATCATCAGCGAATACATGTTCCCCCAAACCGTTAAAGGTCACGCAGCGCAGGAATCGAGCAGGAATAATGCGGTCCGTATCAATATCATCACCGCGCAGGGGAATACCGGACCCAGAAATGGTAGAAATTTCGCTCATGGTTCGCTAAACAATCAATTAAAAGCGCCTTAGCCCCGCCAGCATCTAGCCAGCGCGCCCACCTTAAATCTACTGAAATTGCGGAATTTACTGAAGCTACGCGAGGGCTGCATCGTCGGAACTATTACTATACATGCCGCAGTACCAATACATGTGGCAGCTCAATACCCGCCACTGTTTTATACCCGCCGCAGTTCTGATACACGCCAACACGCCACCCTCCTAAACTCTCCGCAGCCAGCCATTGAGGGTGAAGCGGCTGTCCTCAAACTTGCGCGAGGGGCAAGAGACCGGCAGCACCTCATGTTTGACGCGACTATCGAACAGCACAACAGTGTTATTGGCAGGCACCACATCCTCAAACAGCTCCGAAGGCTCCGTTGCCGGACCGTTTAAATCTGTTTCATAGATGCGAAGTGCCCCACCGTCATAGGCTTTTGGCTCCTGGTGGAAATAGTAAACGTAGGTCAGCACCCGTGTTTCGGTCTCTGGGCTGCCGGAGTCGTTGTGGATTCGATAAAAACAACCGTCATTGTGGGCGGTCATTTGCATTTCAACTTGAGACACCAAAAACGGATCGGAGTCTAAATGCTTCATGATGTCAGGCATCATTCTTAGCAGCCGTTTACGCAGCAAATGGTAAAAATCTGCGTAGTAGGTGGCATATAAAACGCTGGATCGGCGATAGTCACTAGCGTCAGTGGTGGTGCTGGATCCAACAAATTTTCTCTGGTTGTTAAGGGCAATTTCCAACGCCGTCATATTTTCCTGGGGAGACAGGAAGTTGTCGATTCGAACGCAGCGCGGCGACAGCATTGTGCCATTGCCATTCCACCTTGCAGGTGTTGTCGTAGTTTCTGGGGCAGATTTTGAGGCGATCGCCTTCCCCGTCGCTGGTTGTCCTACGCCGTTATTGTTTGCATCTTGCCCGTTTTCAGTTCTGGGCGTCGCCAACTGCGTGGCCGCCTTGGTAACGTCACCCTGATCACTGTTTTTTTCCGCTGCCTGCCCCTGGGACAGCGCTAGTATCTGTAAAGCAATCTGGGCCCGCTCCAGTGAAGGGACCGTTTCGTCTGCCAGAACCTTCTCAAGCAGGGTGAGGGACTGGGAAACTAAGCCTTGAAACTGCTGATTTGCCGTGGTTTGAGCGCCAGAGGCTGTATGTTCGGAGGCGATCATCGGATGGAACCTGTGGGCAGTTTTGGTGGGCGGCCTTTCTAGGGGAGCTTTTTTATGAAAAACTTCGCCGCTATTTCCATCGCCAGAATAACCCAGCCTACAAATTGAGTCACCAACTGGAGATCAGAAATCTGGCACAGTGAAGTAAGGTGCGATCGCCAGCAAAACGCTTAAAGTCTATTCTTTGGCAGGGCCTCTCTAGAGACTGCCCCTAGCCACCACCGCCTTTGCAAACGTCATTACGCTCCACCCGAACCGCCCCAAGCAATGTGTCAATGAACACGCAGCTGTGCAGATCTAAGTTCTCCTGATCTCGGATTGCAAAGCTAATACGCTCCGAAACGTTGACGTCGTTGCCAGCTGAACCAGCTCCGTCCTGGCCCGTCGCCACCCAACCTCGGTTGTTGAACTGAACTCGATAGGGACCGCCGCCAACCAGGCTGGTATTGCCATTGGAAATCTGCACCAGTGCATTGGTTTCGCCCAGCAAAGGCTCCCAAATGGCGTTTTCACATCCACCGTTACCGGATCGGTGGACTGAATATTCCACATTGGTGCCGGTATCACGGAAACACACTTCCCAAACGGTCTTTTTCTGGCGAGCTGCAGCTTGACCTTCTCGAAAGGCTCGCAGGGTCGCATCTTGGGCCGTCCCAAGACGCTGGCTATTGGCAAAGTTTACCCAGCTGGGGCCAGCCAGGGCTGCCAAAATTCCCACCATCACCATCACTACCAATAGCTCCAGCAGAGTGAAACCAGCCGATAAACCCTGCTGAGTTGCGGGGCGATTTGCCAGGCGATCGCACCATAGCCATTTGAGCCACTGAGCTTTAGCCGTTGAAAGGGAGGTTAAAGATTTCATGGTGCTGAAGAAAGAATCTGGGCAGTGCCCGTTGGAGTTAATTGAGCTAATGGGATTTGGGTTAAGAGTAGTTTAAGTCCATCCTTGAACCAGGAAGATACCTTAGTCTCAGCGCCGCTATTAACTACTGATTCAGCTAGCGTCATTTTGGAGCTGAGCGATAGCTATTGCG